>JBDSSU010000077.1:0-9969 GCA_039928635.1 Opitutaceae bacterium
GGAGGTCACAGAAAATGCAGAAGGAGAAAGGTGGGATCGCGGGACGAGGGACGGGGGGGGTGCTCGCGCGGGGGTGCAGCGCGGGAAGGCGGGTGGGTCGCGCCCGGAAGAAACCAAGAATCCCCCCGCTCTCACAACCTGCGTTTTCAACGGGAGCGTCATCAGTTTTGATGACACTCGACGAGCCGAATTTTCCTAGGCATGTTGCCGGCCCGGTGACACCGTCACCTTTCCCCTTCTGCTCTTGAGCCGGAACTTCACGTTGCGCTTATCCCTTCCGGTCGTCGCGCTCATTGCGGTGTTCGCGACCGGGTTGCGTGCGGGTGCAGCGCGGGTGGCGGTCGATGATTTCGCCATTCGGGAGTGGCACATGCAAGACGGTCTCCCCACCGATCAGATCACCCGGATCAACCAGGACGCCGACGGCTATCTCTGGGTCGGGACGACGTCGGGCATGACGCGTTTTGACGGAGCGCATTTCACCGAATACCCCCTGACGCCGGAGAAAGGCTCTTACACGCGGGTCACGACCTCGAATCCCGTGCATGGTTTAATCGCGGCGCCCTTTTTCCGCCGGGGTTTGGTCAGAATGGACAACGGGGTTTTCCGGTCCTGGCTGCAGGAGAGCTTCGACGGCCGCGTGGTGACCGCGTTGTTTTCGGAGAAGACGGGTGCCCTCTGGGTTGCCTGCGACGATGGCACGGTGGCGCGTTATCACGGGGGCAAGCTGCGGATTTTCGGCAGCGAGGATGGCTTGCCTCGCGCCCGGGTCCGCACGTTTGCCAGCGATGGAAACGGGCAGGTCTGGCTCGCGAGCGATGGTTTCGTGGCGCGGTATCAGGAAGGGGAGTTCGTTCCGCTGGCGGATAATTTCGGGGGCTCGGAATTGCGAATCGGTTCAAGCGAGACCGGGGGGCCCTGGCTCGTGACAGGCGATCGGCTGATGAGGCTGGACGGGGATCGGGTCATCGATCTCGCCCCGCTTCCACCGCTGATGGGGGCGCATTATGTCCAGGCCATTGAGGAGGACCGCAGCGGCGTCCTCTGGCTCGGAACGCGTTCGCAAGGCCTGCATATTCTCGTGGACGGGCAGGTGCAGCAGATTCCCACGCAGTACGAAGATATCTTTTCCCTGTGCGAGGATGGGGATGGGAACATGTGGATTGGCACGAACGGGGGAGGGCTCTACCGCGTGAGTCGAAAAAGCTACCGGCTCTACGACAAGTCGGCCGGCTTGCTCGATAACTTCACCCATACTGTGGCGGAGGATGCCCGGGGAAGCATTTGGTTCGCCAACCGCGACGGCGGAGTTGCCCGCGTGCGGGATGGGATGGTCGACGTGCTCTCCACGCGACCGGGCTGGCCGCGGATGAGTGCGGTGTCGGTTTTTCCGCTGCCGGGAGGAAGGATGGGAGTGACGGGCGGAGCCGGGATCTTTGAGTTGTCGGACGATCCGCAGCGACCCGCGAAAATAATTGAAGGTTTTCCCCCGGGTCCGGCGGTGCGGGTGACTTTTGCGGCACGCAACGGCGACGTCTGGTTTGCGCTGAATCCGAATCAAATGGGGCGTCTGCGCGGGGGCTCGCTGAAAACGTTTGGGGTCGCGGAGGGTTATGACGGGCGGCAGGTCCGCGGCATCGCGGAAGATTCGAAAGGCGCCATCCTGCTCGGCACGGGGGATGGGAAATTGTTTCGCTTCGAGAAGGATCGCTTCGAGAAAATCCCGACCGGCGATGTTCCCACCGGCGCCATCCAGACCATTCGCATCGAGGAGGCCGACGAGATCTGGCTGGGGACGGTGGAATCCGGGATCGTCGTGTTGAGTGGCGGCAAAGTCCGGCGATGCACGGAGCGCAACGGGCTGCCGGACTCGAACATCACGCAGATCATTCCCGACGGTTATGGTTACCTGTGGTTCGGTTCGAAACGCGGCATTTTCCGGATCAGCCGCAAGGAACTCGTCGATTGCCTCGACGGGAAAATTCCACGGGTGAGCCCGATCATTCTCGGTCATGACGAGGGACTGAAAAGCATTTCGAGCCAGGGGCTTTATCAACCGGCCGCCTTGCGCAGCCAGGACGGCAAACTGTGGTTTGCGACCCGGCGCGGCGTGGTGGCGATCGATCCCACGGTGCAGTTGGATTTGCCGCGTCCCCCGCTCGTGAAGATTGAGGAAGTACGCTGTGACGATGAACCGGTGGATCTGGTCCGGCCCTTCAAAGTTGCCTCGGAGGTGCGGAAACTGGAAATCCGTTTTGGAGTCCTGAATCTTTCAGCGCCGGACCGCGTGCAGGCGAAATATCGGCTCGATGGTTTCGACCACGACTGGGTGGCGGCGCCGCCGAACCGCGTGGCGGCGTATCCGCGGCTGACGCCGGGTAATTACCGGTTTCACGTGATGGCGAGCGGGGGTGATGGGGCGGGCAACGAAACGGGAGACACGTTGAGTTTCACCGTGGAGCCACGCTGGTGGCAGAATTGGTGGCTCCAAGCCGGCGCCGGTTTGCTTGCCATGGTGGTGGTCGGCTTGGTCGTCCGGATGTGGTCGCACCGGCCACTGCGCGACAAGCTCGGCAAACTGGAGCGGGAACGGGCGATCGAGCATGAGCGCCGCCGGATCGCGCAGAATATTCATGATGACCTTGGCGCGAACCTCACCCGGATCAGTCTGCTGACCCAGCACGCGCGGCATGAGAACGCGTCAGCGGCGGGGTATTTTGACGAGATTCATCAGACGGCGACGAACATCACGCGCTCGATGGATGAGATCGTTTGGGTCGTGAATCCGAACTACGACCATTTGGAAAGTCTCGCCGCTTACATTGGCGATTTCGCCCAGAAGTTTCTGGCGATCGCCGGCATTCGCTGCCGCTTGGATATCCCGCCCGAGCTGCCGCCGATTCCCGTCACCAGCCAGGCGCGCCATCATCTTTTCCTCTGCTGCAAGGAGGCTTTGAACAATGTGGTGAAGCACGCGGGTGCCGACGAGGTGGTCTTGCGCATCCATTCCTCCGAGCAGCAATTCGTGATCACCATCCGTGACAATGGAACCGGGGCTGACTTTGCCGCGATTAACCACAGCACCAACGGCCGGAACGCCGGGCGGGTCGTGGCCGGACTTGGGCTCGATGGCATGAAGCAACGCATGGCGGCGATTGACGGGGTGTTCCAGATCAGTGCCGCTCCCGGTGGGGGAACCGTCGTGACGCTGACGATGTTGTTTGCAGCCGAAAAGCCATGAGTCACGTTTCCCGAGTGGCGAACCCCTCCACGAAAACCGTCGTCCCCGTCGAAAGCAGCGGACGGACTGCACGACGAATTTCCATCGTCGACGATGACGAACCCACGCGACGGATCCTGATCGACGTCATCAAAAGCGCTCCGGAACTGGAGTTGGTCAGCCATTACTCGGGAAGCATTTCGGCCATCGAGTCACTGGCGGCCGACCGACCGGACGTCGTGTTGATGGATATCAACATGCCCCAGTGCAACGGGGTCGAGTGCGTGCGGCGGCTGAAGCCCACGATGCCGCAGACGCAGTTCTTAATGCTCACGGTTTACGAGGACGCGGATCATATTTTCGCGGCGCTCGCCGCGGGGGCCACCGGCTATCTTTTAAAAAGCACGCGCCGCGAAGAACTCCTCGCGGCGATCGATCAGGTCCTGCAAGGCGGTTCGCCGATGAGCAGCAGCATCGCGCGTAAAGTGGTGCAGTCGTTTGCCCGTACCCGCGTTCCTTCGGAACCGGGAATCGAAAATCTGTCCGCGCGCGAACAAGCCGTACTCGTGTTGCTGACCAAGGGCTATTTATACAAGGAAATCGCCGATTCCCTCGGGGTCACCATTCCGACCGTGAGCACTTATATCCGGCGCATCTACGAAAAGCTTCAGGTCCACTCCCGGTCGCAAGCCGTCGCGAAGTACCTCCGGCAGTCCTCTTAGCTTGGTATTTCGCAGGCGCTCCGCTGCGCTCTGCGGCGGGAGTGAAGCGGCGCCGCCAATCCGCGGGGTCTGTCATCAATTTGTCATCATTTTAGACCCTTGCTGGCTGCCTCTCCGTTGCCGTGAGGTTGGGTGCCCCAAGTTTGTTGTCGGTATACCTTACTCCGCGATCCCGGTTGGCCGGTCGTCGCGCGGAAAATTCAGCCCGACTTTTCTGAGCCCTACCCCTATGAACCCTCCGATCCCACTACCCCGCGGTGTCATTTGCCTGTCCGCTTTACTCGCACTTTTTGTCACGGGTGCATCGGCGCAAGTCGCGCCGGCAACGACTCCTCGTCCCGCCGTCCTCGCCAAGTACGACGTTAATCAAAACGGCGTCCTCGATGCCTCCGAGACCGCCACGATGGAAGCCGACCAACGGAAGGCCGCTACGGCCGTTGAGACCAATCCATCCACCAACGGCGACGAGCCGGTGACCCTGTCTCCCTTCGAAGTCGTTTCCGACTCCAAGGGTTACTACGCCACGAACACGATGTCGGGCACGCGCTTCAACTCGAAGCTGGAGGACCTCGGGGCATCCATCACCGTGATGACGAAGGAACAGATGGCGGACTTTGCGATGCTCGATATCAACGACATCTTTCTCTACACCGCGAACGCCGAGGGCACGGGCACCTACACCGCTTTCGAGGTGAACCGGAATGGCGACGTGGAGGAAAGCGTGAGTAACAACCCCACCGGGGCCAATCGCGTCCGGGGTATTTCCGCGGCAAACATTTCCATCGGAAATTTCGAAACCATGGGTCGCACGCCCGTCGATCCCCTTGGCATCGATGCCGTGGAGATCAGCCGCGGTCCCAACGCGAGCGTCTTCGGCCTCGGCAGTCCTTCCGGCACCGTGAACATGGTTCCGTCGTCGGCCAACCTCACGCGTGACCGGACGGCGCTGGTCCTGCGGGTCGACAGCTATGGTGGTTATCGCACCAGCCTGGACGTGAACCGCGTGATCAAGAAAGGCGTTCTCAGTCTACGCTTGAGTGGCTCGTTCCAGCACGACGATTTTCAGCTCCAGCCCGCCGGAGTTAATTCCGTTCGTTACAACGCGTATGTGAAATACCAGCCGTTCAAGAACACGACGATCACCGGGGCGTATTCCATGTATCGCGCGAATGGCAACCGGCCGAACGCGAGCCCGCTCCGGGATAATATTTCCTATTGGATCGCGAACGGGCGGCCTACGTGGGATCCCGTCGCTCAGGTCATCCATCTTAATGGTCAGACCCTCGGGCCGTTCACCTCCGACGCGGGAGTTCTAGATGTTTTCAATCGCTCCTTCACGGGCAGCGGCCGCACTCAAATTTACGTTGGTAACTCGGGCATTGAATATATGTCGACGGCGGCCTCGACGTCGTCGACCAACCCCGGCACCGGCTCAGGCACCCTGCGCCTCATGTCACTCAGCGCCGGTTCCGGCATCGCCGCCGGTCGGTTTACGGGTCAGCCACTTTTCACCACGACGCCCGTGGTGAGCGACCGCTCCATCTACGATTACACGAAGGTTAATCTCACCTCGGTGAACAGCCTGCGTGATCGCAATATCACGGGTTCAGTCACCCTGGATCAGATTTTCTTGAACACGCCGCGGCAGACGCTGGCGCTTCAGGCGGGTTTTCTGCGGGAGGACTCGAAGGCTTATCGGCGCAACGTGCTCGGTAATTTGAACGCCAACGGCCAGTCGAGCCAGCTGCTGGTGGATATCAATGAGCGCCGGCTCGACGGATCCGCGAACCCGTTCTTCCTTCGGCCTTATATCGGGGTCGACCAGCCCTACACCCTGGAGACTCCGCAGCGCTGGGATACCACCCGGGCCCAAATCGGCTACAAGATCGATCTGACCAAGGAGAACAATTTTCTGCACTGGCTGGGGGTTCACCAGATCAGCCTCTACGACGAGTATAAATACCGGATTAACCGCCGTTACTCCTATCAGGAACTCGTGCGGACGGTTCCCGGCCTCAACGGCGTGAACGTGGGCGGTAACATTCCCCGCGGCTACTTCCGTTATTATCTGGGTGATAATGTGGGCAACAATGTCGACTATTCCCCGAACGAAATTAGCCCCGGGAGTTATAACTTCACCTACGGAAATCCGACGACGGGATTCGTCACCGAGTCCACGGCGGTGCCGCTCGCCGCTTCGACCGGGCGCACGGGTGGCGGCAACAACAGTAAGAGAATCTTGAAGACGATCGGCGGGGTATTGCAGAGCCGATTTTTCGATGACCGCATCGTCACCACTTTCGGCAAACGCCAGGACGAGCAATACATCAAGAACGGCGCCACCCCGGTCCAACTCGCCTCCGACGGCGTTTCGTTCAACTACGACGGCAACATCGATCACTGGGCGCTCGGCGACTACCGTTTCAATTCGGGTAAAACCAACCAAAAGGGCGTCGTCGTTCGACCGCTGCGCGGCTGGAGCTTTGTGAACGACATGGCGCGGAGCGAGGGCGCCACCGGTTTTGCCGGCAAATTCATGAACGGCCTTTCGCTACACTACAACGAGTCGGACAGCTTCACGCCCGAGGAGCCGCGTTTCAACGTGTTCGAGCAGGTGCTGCCCAATCCGTTCGGCACGGGCAAGGACTGGGGTTTCTCGCTCGCGCTGTTCAGCAACAAGTTCGTGATCCGCGTGAACAAGTACGAAAACCTGCAGGTGGCGGCGCGGAATGGCGATGCCGGCACCATCGCCCAGCGCGTCACCCGGCTCGATTTCTCCCAGGCGGATGCGTTCCAGCTCGCGAACCGTGCGGTCGCTTGGACAACGGCGCTGCATCCGGACTGGACCGAAACACAAATCCAAGACGACGTCGGCCGGCAGATGGGTATTTCTTGGGAGCAGCAGCAACGGGTCGAGACGCTGTTCAACACCGGACGGCTGTCCTCCCCGAACGACATCACGGCGAAAGGCACGGAAATCGAACTGAACTTTAACCCCACCAGTTACTGGACAGTGCAAGCATCCGCGACCGACACGCAGTCGATGAACACGAATGTCTCAAAGGATATCGGCGAATGGATCGCGATGCGCATGCCTTACTGGACGACGGTCCGCGATCTCTCCGACGGAGCCCTTTGGTGGACGAAAAACTACGGCGGATCGCAAAGCGCTTCGCAAAACTTCGCGGTCTTCGTTGGCTCGCCCTACGCGGTGGTTCAGCAGTCGGAAGGGACTGCGAGTCCGCAGATCCGGCGCTACAAATTTAATATGAGCACCGGCTTCCAGCTGAGTGGCGTCACCCAGCAGAAATATCTCCGGAATGTCCGCGTGACCGGTGCGGTTCGCTGGCAGGACAAGGGTGCGATCGGTTACTACGGCAAGCAGCAACTGCCGGCGACCATCACCGAACTCGATCGGACCAAGCCGATCTACGACAAGGCGCAGTACTTCTTCGACGTGGGTGCCAGTTATCGCGTGAGATTGTTCAAGGAGAGAATAAGCGCCTCGTTCCAATTGAACGTCCGAAACCTCACCGAGGACGGCAAGCGGCTGCAACCCATCGGTGCCTATCCCGACGGCACGCCTCATTCGTACCGAATCGTCGACCCGCGACAGTTTATTCTGCAGTCGACCTTCGATTTCTAGCGGCTCGTTCCATCGCAGGAAAACAGTTGGGCCGCGGCGGGAAAGGACGGTCGGTACTTCCTTCCCCGCCGCCGTTTTTCAAGAACGACCTGATCGAAAAGTAGCCCCGATGCGTTGGGACTCCCCCAGACCGGATCCCGCAATCCAAAGTGGACCATGCTCGATAAAACCCATTTCAACGCGGAGGACCGACGCGCGATGGGTCGGGTGGTCGCCGACAAACTGAAGCGCGCTGTTCCCGAGCTCTCACCTTTCCATCGAATAACCCACCGCTGCGTCTTCTTTCCCATGCTTTCCCTTTTTCTCCTTTTGGTCGGGATCGTGGCGGTTTCACTTCGGGCGGCCGAGCCCGTTGCCGCGGCGCCCACCGAGCCGGTGAAGCACCCGGCGCTTTTTCTCGTCGGTGATTCGATCATGAAAACCGGTACGGGTGACGGCGAACGTGGTCCCTGGGGCTGGGGCTCCGAGATTGGCGCTTTTTTCGATCCGGCAAAAATGAATGTTTACAACGAGGGCCGCGGCGGACGCAGCAGTCGCGGCTTTATCGAGGAAGGCGCGTGGGCCAAGATTCTCGAACAGGCACGGCCCGGTGATTTCGTCATTCTGCAGTTCGCACACAACGACACCGCGAACTCCGCGAACTATCCTGATCGGGCGACGATCAATTCCGGTGGTGACGAGACGGTGCAAGTCGGCGTGGGCGAAGCCCGCAAAATCGTCCGCACCTACGGCGCTTACCTCCGCCAGTACGTCGCCGATGCGAAAGCGAAAGGCGTCACGACGATCATCTGTTCGCCCGTTCCCCGTAACCAGTGGGCCGATGGGAAAATCAAACGCGGCTTCGATGGCTATGCGCAATGGGCGGCCGAGGCGGCGAAGACCAGCGGCGCTTTCTTCATCGAGCTGAACGGAATCGCCGCGGACCGCTACGACGCGCTTGGTCAGGAAAAAACGCGCCCTTATTTCAGCGACAATCAGCACACGACAAAAGCCGGCGCGCGGCTAAACGCCGAGTCCGTGGTCGCCGGTCTGCGCAAATTGAAAGACTGCCCGCTGACGGCCACGCTCGCGCCCGCGACGCGTTAAGGAACCTCTTCAAAATCTAAAAAATGAAATTTCTCATTCTTCGCTACGGTGCTGATGAACTGAATTTGGGTGGCAGGGGCATCTTGCCCGTCGGTTCGGAACACGGGCAAGATGCCCCTGCCACTCAAATGGCCGACAGCACCGCGATGGCGTGGTGGCGCATCCAGAAATCCTGATTCGTCCCTCCGCTCCCGTTGGCATTTTCCTTCTATGAAAAACTCCTTCACGCCTCGAGTGTTCATCGCGGTCTTGGGCGCGTTCGGTTGCTGGGCTTCCTCGGGTGCGGCCGAACCGTTGCCCGACCGGCCCGATCCCCGGGAAATCCCGCTGCCCAAAATCCAGACCACGCTGGGCGATCTGCCGGGCCCCGACCAGCTGCCGGTCCGCAAGGAAATGCCCGACGTGCTGACGATGAACGATGGCACGAAGGTCACGACGCCCGCGCAGTTCAAAGAACGGCAAAAGGAGATGCGGAAGATTCTCGAATATTACCACGTGGGTCGCATGCCGCCCGCGCCCGGCAACGTGAAGGGCACCGTCACGCTGTCCGAGGACGTCGAGGTCAACGGGAAGAAATACAAGTATCGCACGGTGCACCTCACTTTCGGGCCGGAGGAAAAACTCACGATGGACATTGGTATCGTCGCGCCCGTAGAGGGCGGGCCGTTTCCGACCGTGATGCAGTTTGGAGGGGCCGTTCCGGGCGCCCCGCAGCGGACGCGACTCGGGGCCGGTCCGTTGGAAGGTCGCGGCGCCGACATTCTGCTGCCCCCGGAAATCGCTTTAGCCGGGGCGCAGAACGCGGCTCGTGGCGGTGCCCCCACCGGCGCGCAGGTCGCGAACGGTGAGGCACCGAAGTCAGCTCCCGCTCCGGCGGCGGCTGGCCCCGGTGCCGCGGCTCCAGCGCGCGGTCGCGGTGGTCCGGCCGGTGGCGGCGCCACCGCGGCGGCGTTCGCCAGCCGTTACGCGCAGGTTCTCGAGCACGGTTACGCGGTCGTGGGAATCAACACCAACGATTGTGCGGAAGATACCACGTTGCGCCTGCCCGACGGATCGTTCGCGTTTCGCAGCACGCGTTTTTTCCCCGCCTATCCCGGTTACGACTGGGGTATCATCGGTGGCTGGGCTTGGGGTGCGATGCGGGTCGTCGATTACCTCCAGAACGATCCCGCCGTCGACAAGACCAAGCTCATCATCACCGGCGTATCGCGGAATGGAAAAGCCGCGATGATCACCGGAGCCTTCGACGACCGCATCGCGCTCGTCGCGCCCGGCGCGAGTTCCGGCCTCGGGAC
>JBDSSU010000078.1:0-7626 GCA_039928635.1 Opitutaceae bacterium
CTCCGCCTCCGCACGAAGAGCAAGCCCGTCGAGCTGCATCAACCTTATCGCTGATCGCGCAGAACTCAGCACTGCGGCGAACTGGGAAGTGCCGATCTTCTTATTCGGGTCGCGCCAGCAATCCCGCGTAGTCGTCGGGCGTGTCCATGTCTAGCGCCAGTTCCGGCAGCTCGACCGAAGCAATCCCAGCTGACGCGTCATCATTGAGCAGGTGCCGGGCGCCTTCTTCCCCCGTCAGCGAAGCCAGCACCGAAAAATGTTCGCGCAGAAATAACGCGGGCGCGGCATTCCGCCCGAGGTAGTGCGCCGCCACAATACTCGCGCCGGTAGTCCGCTGCGCGGCGAGGAGGCGTTCGATCACCGCGGGAGTAAACGCGGGTTGATCGCACAACGCCACGAGCACGCCTTCGAGTGCACGGGAAAACTGCTGCAAGGTCGTTACGCCGGCTCGGATCGATGCCGCCATGCCCTCAGCCCAAGCGGAATTTTCCGCGATCAGCACCGGATGTTTGGCGAGGGTCTGCCGAATCGCGCTGGCATTGGCACCGAGTACCACCACGACCGGCCAAGCCGACGAAGCGAGCGCCGCCTCGGCGGCACGCACGACCAGCGGTTGACCTTCGAACGGCAGCAACTGTTTGGGTTGGCCCATGCGCGTCGACGCTCCGGCAGCGAGAATCACCGCCCCGAAACGAAAGATGCGCGACGGATCGGAATCAGGCATGGATCGGGCGGGTGCGCTCGCGCAGCGGACGGGCATCGCGTCCGGCCAGGACGGATTGAATTTCGGCGACGATGGCGAGAGCGACTTGCTCCGGGGTGTTGGAACCAATGTCGAGCCCGATGGGCGCATGCAAACGATCGGAAGGCGTTGCGGTGGGGGAAAAATCTTCGCGATCCAAGTCGGCGAGGATGCGCTCGGCGCGTTTCCTCGGACCGAGCAGTCCGAGATAGGCGAGCGGCCGGGAGAGCAGGGCGCGAAGCACCGGAACGTCGTGGACGTAGTGATGCGTCATCACGACCGCGAGCGCGTCGGGCGAAGGCGCGACCCGCGTGACCAGTTCGGTCGCCGGCGCCGCGATTACCCGATCCGCCTGGGGAAAGCGCGCCGCCGTGGCGAAAGCGGCGCGGGGATCCGCGATGGTGATACGCCATCCGAGTTCATGGGCAAAACGCGCCAGCGGCTGGGCATCGTCACCGGCTCCGAAGATCGCGAGCATGGTCGGAGGCGGAACGGTTTCGAAAAAAATGCCCGCGGCCTGCTCGGCCGATGCTGGCGAACCCAAGCGGGAGCCGAGCTGGCTCGCATCGTCGCCTCCGTGAGACACGGCCAGCGCGGTGCTGCGACCGGCCGCGAAATTTTCCGCCAGCGCGGCTGCCCAGACCGGGCGTGGCGGCAGTTTTTCGATGAGCACACGCACGACGCCGTGGCACCCGAGCCCGACGCCCCACACGAGATCGTTCTCGGAGGTGGTGTCATAGACGACCGCGTGCGCGCGACCGGTTTTAGCTACATCGCGCGAGCGGGCGAGCACGTCTTCCTCGAGGCAACCGCCACTGATTGATCCGGTGCGTACGCCGTTCTCTTGCAGCAGCAGTCGTGCGCCAGGTCGTCGGTAGGAAGATCCTTCCACGCTCACCAACGTCGCCAACACCGAGGGCGCCGCGTCGGGCGCGAGCAAAGCACGAACGATATTCTCCAGCTCCTTCATCGTAAACTACGAGGACCCAGCGGGTGCCGCTTGGCAAGTGCCGGAAGTCTGGCTCATCGGCACGATGAAAAATGAACATCTCGCGCCCATCTGGGTGTTTCCGTGGGACGATGCGGCCCGACAGCACCACGCCGGTCGGCCAGCAGCCGGGTCGTACGGACCACGTACCCACCACGTACCGATCCCGTATAGGAGGATCTCTTCCGCCAGAAAGCGCTGGCGGCTTTCCCGTCGGCGGTTCTCGCATTAAACGCATTGATGCCAAAACGCCGCGCCCGGTTGTTCGCCTCACCGAAGCAGTTTCTAGCCGCGAGTTCTTTTGTACTCCGGAGACCCGAAGTGGACGGGAATTTCATCCTCGTTCACCGTCCAGTCGAGCTGCGGAAAACCACGACTGGGAGCGGGACGACCCAGCACGCTGCGCGACAGCCGGGCCGGCCACTTCCCCATGCCATCGGTCAGCGCGACCTCGTGAAGACGAACGATGCCAATGCCTCGCAGTGCGAAACGCAGCCGGGGAAACTTTTCCACGTTTCCATTCCAGCTCACCGGAGCCGCATGCGCACGCGTCAGGCCACCGCGTGGCCGCGCGGCGCGGGATTGGAACTCAATCGTGTGACAACTCTGGATGGTTTCCCACGTGCCGTCCCCGCTCCGTTGCTCCACCGCCACGAGCTGCGCGGCGGGCGCAAAATTTTCCACGCGATAACAAAGCTGCCAGCCCGAGGGTATCGGCTGTTTAAACCGCTTCGCATCCAGCCGGAGCATGGCTTCGTTCGGTCCGTGTATCCGGGAGTCTCGGGTGCGCGACCACATCTGCCGTGCGGCTCGAATCGCCTGCTCGACGGAAGGTTTCCTTCCCCCCGCCCTGACATAGAGGTCTCGAGCGGCGAGGTAGCGCCGGAATTTGACGCTCGCGGCGAGGGACGCAGGCAGGCCTCGTGCTTGCTGGGCGAGCTTGGTGAAAAACTTTTCCTCCTTCCGGTATTCAGTCACCGGTTCGCAACGTGAGACCAACTTCCAGTTCGAGTTGATTTCCCAGCGGGGATAACCGCTGAAGGGAAAACGATCGCACGCCAAGGCGACGCCGGCGGCTTTGGGCGCGGTCTTTTTTCCCAAGACCCGAGCGAACCCGCGTTCCAGCATCGCCGCCGCATTCAGTTTCTTTTCCGGTTCAAGCCAGAGGCTCGCGGCGGCGGCGTCGACCACGGTGGTTAATTCCAGCGCCAGCCGGTTCGGTTCCCACGCGGTCAGGAGGAATCCGGTGGCGTCCATGCGCCGGCAATGGCGCCACCAAGACAAAATGTTTTCCAGACGATCGGTGAAATGCGGGAGCGGTTCGTAACGAAACGCTCCATTCATCGGGCAGCCCCAATATTCGATGCCGCGGGCGCGCAGCCGCTCACCGACATCGCTCCCGGCAAAGTTGAACAGCTCGACGCGCGGGCGGTGCGTGAACAGGTAGTAGTACCACTCGTACGCCGCGATGTCGCGTGGCAGAAGCGGAATCGCGTCGGGCAAGAAATAGAGCATGTCGGCCCACATGCCCAGGCGCAGACCAAGCGAGCGCGTCAGGGCATGGAGCCGATTCACGTGTCCGGCGAAATGCGCCGCGAGTCCGATGCTCGCGATCTCCCGCCGGCACAGGGGATGTTTTCCCAGGTGAAAAGACTCGTCGAGCCCGACGTGCACTTTGCCGGCCGTGCAGAACGGCGCCAGGTCACGCAGCAATTTTTCCGCGACCTCGGGCGTTCGCGGATGCAGCGGACAAATCTGCCCGCGATCCAAGGGAGCGCCATCCGGGGCGCGGAGCTCGTTCAAATCGCGCAGGTCGGGAACTTTGATGAGATACTGGGTGTGCCCCAGGAGGTTTACGATCGGCACCACCTTGATCCCGACGCGAGTGGCAGCACGGACGAGTTGGTGCATTTGCTTGTAAGTATACGCGTCGCGCCGCGCGACTTCCGGCAGGCTGGGGTATTCCACCGCGTCTTCCAGGTGGAGGTAGACTTCGTTATAGCCCCACTCCGCATACCGCGGGAGCTGGGCGAGCAACCAGTCCAGCCGTTCGACCTGCCGGGCAAGGTCCCACTGAAACGCACGAATCATCCGCGGAATCTATTCCGCGTCTTGTGTCGCGCGTCGAGCCCGGCGTACTGTGCGCGCACGATGCCGGTCACGGTCCGACACATTTTCATTTCGCCGGGGCATAATTTCTTCGGTCGCTTCGAGCAGCCCGCTGGCACGCACCCGACACTGGATTTGCCAGTGGTAAACTGCCGCGCCGGTTGGGGACTCGAGGGTGATCGCTTCTATGGCTACCGTCCGGATTACAAAGGGCAGGTGACCTTTTTCGCTTGGGAAACTTATGAGGCAGCGAAAAGAAAATTCGGCGCACCCGAGCTTTCACCGGCGGTATTTCGCCGGAATGTTTTGATCGAAGGCGTGGATTTGCCGGGCCTGATCGGGCAACGGTTCACCTTGGGTGGGGTGGCCTTCGAAGGGGTGAGCGAATCGAAACCTTGTCATTGGATGGACGCAGTCGTCGCGCCCGGCGCGGAAGAATGGTTGCGCGGAAATGGAGGGCTCCGCGCGAAGGTGCTGAGTGACGGACCCCTCGCGCGCGGAGCGACGGAGTTAGGGTTGCTGCAAGAAGTGGCCTAACCACTGGACTCCGCCGGCCTCATCGGAAAACGCGCCGTCGAGCTGGGCTTCGAACGCAGCGTCGAGCGCAGGTTTAAAATCAGGTCCCGGTTTGCGACCCATCGCGATAAGATGGCGGCCGAGCACCAAGGGACGTGGCGCCGTGTCGCCGACGGCGAGCGCCGCGGCCTTGCTGCGCAACTGCGCGATCAAAATTAGAATTTCCTCCGAACCAAGCGGGGGACGGCCGAGCGAATCGGCGGTCATCACTGCCGCGAGATCATCGATGTTCGCGGGCGCGAGTTTGCGTGCGAGGCGGCGGACCTGCGTGTCGGAGAAATTCCCCTCCTTTCCGTGATGATGGGCCAGATGATGAGCGACGAGCGCGCGAACCGGCGCGTCCAGTTCCAAGGGTGCGCCGATCCGGCGAAGAAAACTTTCCGCGAGGGGAGCACCTGCGGCCTCATGGCCGGGGCTGACCCAGCGCATCTTGCCGCGACGTTCGCCGTGCGCCGTGGTGGAGGGTTTCCCAAAATCGTGCGCCAGGACCGCGAAGGTCAGGACCCGGCGCCGAGGCGCGGGGGAATTTTGCCACTCGGGGAGCAAGGCGAGTGCGTTGAGGCAATGTTCGGTGTGAGTGAACACATCGCCCTCGGGGTGCCACTCCGGTTCCTGCGGGGTCCCACGGAGCGCGGCGACTTCCGGGAAGTGGCGGAGCCATCCGGTTTCCTCCAGCACGGCGAGGCCGCGGGCGGGCTTTTTCGATTTTGTCGCCCACTTGTCCCACTCGCCCCAAACCCGTTCGACGGGGAGTTCGGCAAACGTATCGGCAATGCTGCGGCAAAGTGCGGCCGTTTCCGGCGCCAGCACAAAATCGAAACGCGCGGCGAGTTGAAAAGCGCGCAGGACTCGCAATGGATCCTCGACGAACGCACCGCTCGTGTGCCGCAGCGTTCGCGTCGCGAGATCGCGCTGTCCGCCGTGGGGGTCGATGATCTCGCCGGTCAACGGGTCGAGCGCGATGGCGTTGACCGTGAAATCGCGCCGCGCGGCAGCGTCGGCATCACTGAGCTTCGGATCGGGGGCCACGGCGAAGCCGCGGTGTCCGGAACCGGTTTTTGATTCGCGCCGAGGCAGACTGAAATCGTATTCGGCGTCGCTCGCGGCGCTGCGCACTTTGATCACGCCGAAACTGCGCCCGACCACATCGGTGGCGCCAAACGGAGCGAGAGTGCGCTGCAGGGTCTCGAAGTCCACGCCGGCGACCTCGAGATCGAAATCGTCGGGTTCCCCTCCGAGCAGCCAGTCCCGTACGCCACCTCCGACCAGTCGTGGGCGGCCGACGCGACTGACCGCTGCCAGCATTTCGCTGAGATCAGGCGGGAGCGAGATGGGGCGGGGAAGGCTCACTCGTCGTTAGCGAATGCGGCACCAGCGACCCAGAGCCACCCGATGACGAAGGCGGTGCCGCCGAGCGGAGGCACTGCGATCCTGAACCAGAGCGGTGCGGTGGTCGTCACGGCCAGCAGGTAAAGTGAACCGCAGAATAAAAAGATCCCCGCGGTCCAAAAACACGCCGCCCAGCCAATCCGGTGGGTGCTACGCCCCTCCCTCGTTCGCGCCCAAGCGGCCGCCCCCAGCAGCGCGACCGTGTGAACGAGTTGGTAGAGGACGGCGGTTTCCCAGCGGTCACGCGTGCCATATTCAGTTAAGAGGTCGCGCAGCGCATGCGCTCCAAATGCACCGAGCCCGACGCCGGTTGCGCCAAAGAACGCGCTGGCCAGGAGAATTTTTGGAGATTTCACCGGCGGGAAGCTCGCATAACTTGGCAGCGAAACAAGAACGCGTTGTTGCCAGACAGAGGCCGAGGCTGGAGAAAGCCGGTCTGAAGCGGAGAGCCACGACCGGCTAATTACCTCCGGGAAAACAGGGGTTGACACGCTCTCTTTAAACCCTAGCTCTTGGCCCCTTTTCCCATGAAAACGTTCCTCGTAAAGAACGAGACCAAGCAACCTCCAAAGTGGCATTTGATCGATGCCGAAGGGGTTCCGCTCGGCCGTCTCGCTGTCAAAGCCGCCAATATCATCCGTGGCCGCCACAAAGCTTCCTACACCCCCAACGTCGATACGGGCGATTTCGTGGTCGTGATCAATGCGGAGAAGGTCGCACTCACTGGTAAGAAGGAAGTTCAGAACGAGTACATGTTCTTCTCCGGTTTCGTTGGCGGCGAGAGCTACCGCAAACTTTCCCTGATGCGTCAGCGTCATCCCGAGTTCATCATCGAGCACGCCGTGAAGGGCATGCTGCCGAAGAACCGGATCGCGGCCAAGATGCTGACCAAGCTTCGGGTGTTCGCGGGTCCGACCCACACGCACGAGGCCAACGCCCCGGTCAAGATCGCCGTCTAATTTCGACCCGCCCATGAGCACTTCCGCCCCCGCTAATATTTTTCTGGCCACTGGCCGCCGCAAGACTTCGACCGCGCGCGTTCGCATCGTTGAAGGCAGTGGCAAGCTCACGGTCAACGGCCGTGATTTCGACAGCTACTTTTCGCACGAAAACTTTTCGAAGCAGGCCTACGCGCCGCTGCTCACCGTCGAACTTCGCGAGAAGATTGACGTGACCGCGAACGTTTCCGGCGGTGGTGTGGCCGGCCAGGCTGGGGCGGTTGCCCACGGCATCGCCCGTGCGCTGCAGAAGATGAACGCTGAACTTCGGCCCGCCCTCAAGAAGGCCGGTCATATGAAACGTGACCCGCGTCAGAAAGAACGTAAGAAGGCCGGTCAGCCGGGCGCGCGTAAACGCTTCCAGTTCTCGAAACGTTAAAGCGGCTTCCGAGCCGGATTTTTCACGCTACAAAACCCTGTCATTGAAACCGTCGGCGCGATGCGCCGGCGGTTTTTTTGTGCCACGAGGCAAATTTTTCTGCGCGAGATTTTTGGAACAGCTGATTGGTTTCCTCAGTCATCAGGGCGTGCTCCGAGCCACCCCCTTGGCGCACATGACCAAACTAAACACCATGAATCAGAAAATAACCGCATTGCTACTCAGCGCCCTCACCATCGGCGCTTTTTCCGCTCGCGCGCAAACCGGTGCGACTGCACCGGCCGCCGCGCCGAGCCTCTCGGTGACGGTCACGCCGTCATTCGTCTCACAATACATGTTCCGGGGCCAGCGCTTGAGCGGGGTTTCGTTTCAACCCGTCGTGGAAGCGACCTACGGCAACTTCGGCCTGGGCGTCTGGAGCAACTTCCCGATCGAGGACAAAGCG
>JBDSSU010000079.1:0-7332 GCA_039928635.1 Opitutaceae bacterium
GGGCGGATTCAACGAGCGCGGCAGGATCAGGGGTCGCATCGGTCCCTGCCCGATGACAAATCGCAGCAGCGTGCCCGCCTCGGTGCCGATGATGGCACTGGTCCCATCGGGAGAAATCGCCGCGCAAAAGCCGCCGGACTGGCGCCAGGTGGGTTCCGCCGCCAGTTTCCCGGTGCGCAGATCGAAAATTCGGATGAGGCCGTCGGATGAAACCGCGAGTCCCCGTTGCCCATCGGAGGTGAAAGACACGTCGCTGAGATTCCCTCCGCCCGGAATCGGAAGGCTGGTGAATACGCCCGTGGCGCTGTCCCACCAGCCGCTCCGCACATCGCTGTTGCCGAAGATACGTCCGGACGGAAGGTATCTGGCGGATTCCGGGTTAATGTAGCCGGCGGGGTTCGGAAGAGAGCGGATCAGGGCGCCGGTCGCGGCGTCGAAAATTCTTCCGGCTGTGAAATCGGTCACGACGAAGCTGCGGCCGTCGGGGGAGTACCCGATGTGGGATCCCCCGGCGACTCCAGGCGGAGCCGCGTTGCGAAAAGGGAGGTGTGGCGCTCGGGTGACGTCGGGCAGCGACCAGCGCCCGACGTGATTGCCGACCGTCACCGTGAACGTGGTTCGATCCGGGCTGAAGTCGGCGCTACCGACGTTTTCGGCGGAGGACTCGTGCAGGCGAAGCTTTCCCTTGGTGTCCCACAGCCAGTATTCCCGGCGCGCGAGGGCGAAGATCCATCCGCCGTCGGGACTGAATCCGAGGGAAGCGCCCAGCCCCATAGTCTCTGAATGACTCCATACTTTCGGATCGAGGGCGATCGGAGCCAGCCGAGATTGACCGGAAGCAGCCTCGTAGACCCCAAACGTGTTATCGTCGAAACGGACGCCGACGATGGATTCATTGGCGCGCGCAAACGTCCACCCCCCCAGCGCCACTTTTCGACCAAGGCGGAATTCCTGTCGCTGCGCTCCGCTGGCGGCGTCGAGGGTGCGGAAAGTGCCATCCTCCGTGCCGACGAAAATCGAACGGCCGTCATGCGAAAAGCGCACGGCCAGAATCCGCGATCCGGCGGCGAACGGAGCGCCTTGTGGCAGGAGGAAGTTGTGCATCGCCAGAGCCGAGGCCAGGCGGGGCGCTAGCGTGGGATTGAGCGGGTCCTTGCGTGCGGCGTAGACGAGGTGGGCAAGTCCGTCGGCGATGCCGCCGTCGGCGAGATTGCGGTTCGCCAAGTCCAAGGCCGTGCGGGCGACGCGCTTCGTTTCCGCGGCGTGAGCTTCCTCGGCCCGCTGGCGGAGTTCCGATTCCTGTTTTTCCGCGTGAGCCGCGCGGACGTGGGCCGAGCGCTCGCGGACGAACAGCGTCGAGGCAACGACCAGCCCGGCCACGAGGGAGAGCGCAACGGCGGCCGTGGCGATGACCCCGACGCGATGACGGCGGGCGAACTTCCTCGCCTGATAAACGGCGCTCGGCGGACGCGCTTCGACCGGTGCGTCGGCGAGGTGTCGTTCGACGTCGGTCGCCAGACTTGCCGCCGACTCGTAGCGCCGCGTCCGATCTTTCTCGAGACAGCGCATCGCGATCCAATCGAGATCGCCGCGCAACAGCAGCGAAAGTTTCGCCGGGTTCGTCCCGCGCTGCTGGGCCACGGAGCTTCGGTTGATTTCCGGGAGCGTTCCCAAACGGTGGGAGGGACGTTGCGGGTCGACCTCGCGGATCGTGCGGCGCATGGCCTCGAGCCCCGATTTGATCAACGCGTCGGAATCGAAGGGCGGCTGGCCGGTGAGCAGTTCGTAGAGGAGAACGCCGAGGCTGTAGATGTCGCTGCGGGTATCGATATCGAGCCCGCTCATTTCCATTTGCTCGGGGCTGGTGTAGGCCGGCGTCCCGATGAAAACATGAAACTGCGTGAAAAGCGTTCGCTCGGTGAGCCGCGTGCTCGTCGCCTTCGCGATGCCGAAATCGATGATCTTCGGGACCGGGACGCCGTCGTGCAGGGTGACGAGAATGTTCGACGGCTTTAGATCGCGGTGGATCACGCCTTTTTGGTGAGCGTGTTGCACCGCGTGGCAGACCGCGACGAACAGCCGCAGGCGCGCCTCCGGCGAGAGCCGGTTTTCGTCACAGTAGCGCGTCATGGCGACGCCGCGCACGAGCTCCATCACGAAAAACGGGCGTCCTGAACTCGTGGCGCCCGCGTCGAAGACACTCGCGATGTTCGGATGCTCCATCAACGCGAGGGCCTGTCGCTCCGCTTCGAAGCGGGCGATGACCTCCTCGGTGTCCATGCCGGTCTTGATGATCTTCACCGCAACCCGCCGGCGGATCGGCTCGTGTTGTTCCGCCATCCACACGACGCCGAATCCGCCTTCACCGAGTTTTTGCAGAAGTTTATAGCGGCCGATCCAGATGCCGGACGTTTCCTCGACGTCGGCCGCGAGCGCGAAGACGAAGGCTTTCGCCGCATTTCCCTCCGAGGCCAGAGAGTCGGGCCGGGCGGGCTCCGCTTGCGCCGCGGCTTCGAGGGCGTGAACGAGTTCAGGGAGACGTGAGGCAAATTCGGGGTGCTCCCGAGAGGTGCGTTCCAAAAATGCACTGCGCTCGGCAACCGGCAGCCGCAGCGCCCGGGTGATTAATTCAGCCTCGGAAAGAGAGAGCTTCACAGTGCGGTGGGGGCGGCGGATGGTTAACCGGGTGAAGCGCGTTCAACAAGCGCTTCCCGTCGCGGGAAACCGAAAAGCCGCACCCGGAGGAGGCGACTTGATCGGGTCCGGGCGGAGGAGGCCAGGCCGAGAATTTAGTTTTTGGTTTTCGCGATTTGCTGGGCGGTCGGGTTCACACCCAAGCGGGCGGCGAAGACCTGAACCGCGGCGGGATTCACGATTTTCAGATCGACCACGCGGCCGGCGGAGAAAGTTATGATCAGACGGTCACAGCTCAGAGCGTGGCTGTCGTTCGAGGGCACCGGGTGGTACCCCGAATAGACCCACACTTCCGGCGACAACTGGCGCTGGGGCGTCCCCAACAGCCGTTGCACCGTCATTTGCGTGGTGCCCCGCTCAATTTCGGTGTTGGGAGACGACGTGACTTGGCGCACCACAAAACCGTAAGGGGCGTCCTGGGGCGCAGTCGCGGCCAGGGAGATCGTGTAGTTCGGGGTGCCGGCCAAAGCGCTGACGGAGGCAACGAGGGCGAGGAGGAGGAGCTTCGTTTTCATGGGAGGAGGATTTTGATGTTTCGATTCGCTGGGTGAAGGTGGCGTTGGTTGCCGGAGCAGTTCTCAGAATTGCCCGAACCCAACGCCGTCACCCCCTGCTACAAATTCACCCGCGAAATATCACAGGCCTGGCCGCGTTTTTTTGGCCTCAGCCGGAATTTAGGGGAAGTCAGCCGGGGGAAAGCCCCTCGGTGATGCGCTCCGACGGTCGCTTAGCTTAGCAAAGCTCCGGCCCTCCGAGGTAAGCCGGATCCCGCCGGTCAGCTCGCAGGCAGACGGATCGGTTCGAAGCGCGGTGCGAAAACGTGATTGAGCAAAAATGCCACGACGTAAGCACTACCGCACATCGTGAAGAGAATCACGTAGCCGGCAGACTCACCGCCCGCGGTCAGACGGTAGTGATCGAGCAAGCGTCCCGCGAAAATCGGAAAAAGAATTCCGCCCACCGCGCCGGCCATCCCGGCGATGCCGGAGATTGCGGCGATCGAGCGACGCGGGAACATGTCCGACGTCGAGGCATAGATCGTGGCGGACCAGGCTTGATGCGCCGCGCCGGCAAGTCCGATCAGGAAGACGGCGACCCAATCGCTCATCTGCGGGGCGAACACCACCGGGACGACGCAAAGCGCGAAAGCGAACATCGCGGTCTTCCGTGCACGGGTGACGCTCCAGCCGCGGTCAATCAAATGGCCGCTCAGCCAGCCACCGCACAGGCTGAGCACCGTCGCGATGCCGTAGATCGCGACGAGGTGGACCCAGCTGTTTTTCAGGTCGAGACCGCGAGTTTTCTTAAAGAAGTCCGGCAGCCAGATCAGGAAAAACCACCACACCGGATCCGTGAGGAATTTAGCGAGCACGATGGCCCAGGTTTGGCGGTAGGAAAAAAGCCCCAGCCACCCGAGGGATTTTCCGCCCGCGTCGCTCGGTTGATCGCGCTCGATCAGATCACTTTCACCGGCGGAAACAAAGCGGCTCTCGCCCGGGATGTTTCGGTACAGCGGCAGCCACAGTAACAGCCACGCGAAGCCCGCGGCGCCAGCGATGACGAAGCACATCTGCCACCCGAAGCGCTCGGCAATCACCGGCACGAGCGCCGGAGCAATTATGGCGGCGATATTCGTGCCGGAGTTGAAGACGCTCGCCGCGAGCGCCCGCTCCCGCGGGGGAAACCAGGTGGCGACCGCCTTGATGCACGCCGGGAAATTTCCACCCTCACCGGCACCCAGGGCGATGCGCGCAAAGAAGAAACCGCGAAGGCTGCCCACGAATCCGTGGCACAGGGCCGCGAGGCTCCACGCAATAATCGAGACGGTGTACCCCAGCTTAATCCCGACGCGGTCGATGAACCAGCCGAACACCACGTAGCTGACGGCGTAGGCCGCCTGAAACGCGGAGTTCACCTGACCGTATTGCTCGTTGGTCCAGCCCAGCTCGAGATCGAGGGTCGGCTTCAACAGCGCGAGGATTTGCCGGTCGATGTAGTTGATCGTGGTCGCGGCAAAGAGCAGCGCACAGATCACCCAGCGAAAGCGCGTGGTGAGCTGCGTGGTCGGATCGAACGGCAGCAGGGGACGATTCTTTTCCGAAGCGATGAGGGGTGGCATCAGGACCCGGAGACTTTACGCGAATTGGCTTTGGCGGGACAATGAACTTCCTGGCGAAGAGATGCCGATTCTGGCCCACTGCTCCGACGGCGACCAGAACTTGGCGCGGAGAGGACGCGAGCGGATCAAAGCTCAAAATGGTCGCCGTCGCGCCATTCCGTTTCTCAATCAAAAATCCAGCCGGTCAGTGATGACCAAGGCAGCTGGGTGTGTTCGGCGGCAACATCCAGGATCCAAACCGTCGCCCCAAGCAGGAATAGCCAGAGCGCTGCCGTCACTCGCGCTGCCGGCCAGTTCTTCCATGCCGCAATTCCGCGGTAAGCGCCGTACGCGATCGGAAGCGCCACCACGGAAAATAAGCCAAGCAGCGTTGTCAGCGTCACAAAAAAAGTCAGCGGGTGAACGGCGAGCTCCGTTGGATCAGGCGCACTGTAGTGAGGCCAGTGGCCGACCCGGGACGCCGCGTAGGACGCGAATCCCACGAGCACCGCGTAACAGATCAGCGGGAGGGCGCTGATTCGGCCGAGGGTCATAGGATGACTCCGGTCAGAGATGTCGTCGGAGTCGGTACGCCGTGCTTTTAAAGTCCGGCGAGGCGCGTGTCCGCATCGCCAAAACGCGGGAGTTTCACGCCGACCTTGTCCATGAGCGAGAGATACAGGCTGCAGAGTTTGCGTTCTTCGTCGCTCTTGACACCGAAGTCGATCGTGCGACCGGTCGCGAGCGTGCCGCCGAATCCGCCGACCGTGAGGATGGGGAGCTTGGTGTTATCGTGGCGTGAGCCTGAGAACATGCTGGAGAGATAAAGGAGGCAGGTGTGATCGAGCACCGTACCATCGCCCTCGGGCATCGCGTCGAGTTTCGTCGCGAGGTACGCGAGCTGCGTGACGTAGTAGCGCGAGATCGCCTCGTAGCCCTCCGAGAGATCGTCGTGCGACGCGCCGTGGTGCGCGTTGCGGACGCCGAGGAACGGATAATAAAGCCCGGAAAAATCGCGGCAGAGCACGAGCGAGGCGATGCGGGTTTTGTCGGTTTGGAAGGCGAGCGCGACGATGTCACACATGAGTTTCATGTGTTCGCGGATGTCCTCCGGCAGGCCGTTGTCGGGGCGCTTCATCGTGATGAGCGGCTGGCTGGCGCCGCGCGCGTTTTCGGCGGCCTTGCCCTGGTCGGCGCGCATCTTGTCCACGCGTTTTTCGACTTCGCGGACGCTCGTGAGATATTCGTCGAGCTTGCGGTTGTCCTCGGAGCTGATCTTGCGGCTGAGGCTGGAGGCATCGTCCTTCACGCGATCGATCACGCTCTGCATGCGTTTGCTGCCGCGGTTCTCGAAGAGGCTGTCGAATGCGAGCGAGGGGTAGACCTCCATCGGCACCGGCGAATCGGGGCTCTGCCACGAGATGTGCGAGCTGTAGGCCATGGAGAAATTCGTCTCGTGGTAACCGCTGGCCGGCTGTTCGCAGCCGAGGATGAGGCTGGGCTGCACGGTTTCCTGGCCGAGGTGATTGGCGAGCACCTGGTCGACGCTGATGCCGCCGCGCAGCACAGCACCTTTCATGAGCGGCATGCCGGAAAGGATGTTGCCGGTTTGTCCCGGATGGATGCCGACGCCGACGGCGGGCCGGTTGAAGAGGCCCTCGATGACGTTGAGTTTTTTCTTCAGCGGCTCGAGCGGAGCGAGCGTTTTGCTGAGTTCCATGGCGTCACCGTTTCCCTTGGACCACCAATGTTCGGGGTTGATGCCGCAGCCCATGAAGATCGCGGCGAAGCGCTGGGGAAATTGCCGCGGCGGCGGCGCGTCGGCACCCGGATTGGCAGGAGCGGCGGCGGGTATCGCGCCGAAAGACGGAAGCGAATCGAGAAACGGGAGGGCGACGAGCACGCCCGAGCCGCGCAGGAACCGACGACGGGTGACGGCACCGAGGTTCGTCGGCTGCACGTAGGGGCGCATGGGGCGGTTGAGGCCGAGTCCGAGTTCCTCGGGCGAGTGGTCAGGATCGTGATCGTCGTGCATGGGAAGTTTTTTGAAATTAGTTAAGGGAGGCGGTCTTCACGGGCCC
This sequence comes from Opitutaceae bacterium, assembly GCA_039928635.1. Lineage (GTDB taxonomy): Bacteria > Verrucomicrobiota > Verrucomicrobiia > Opitutales > Opitutaceae > DATAKE01. The sequence goes on from JBDSSU010000079.1 coordinate 6,874, forward strand.
GGGGGCCGACGCGCGTTTGGTGAGGAACTGCGGGCTCTGAACGATCGTGGTCACGAGCGAGTCGAACCGGCCGCCACTGGCGGCGAGGCTGGTCTTCATCTGAGCGAGCAGCGGGTCGTCGCTCATGAGCAGGGTGCGCCCGAGGGCGTAGGCGAGAAACTTGGAGGCGAGGTTGTCGATAAACTGGCTCTCGCGATGGGCGCGCAGATTGGCGCGCAGGCCCGCGAGGCCGATGCCGCTGCCACCGCCGGGAAAATCGGCGGAGGTGTCGACGGCTCGTCCGGCGAAATCTTTTTCCCGGCGTTCGCCGATCGCGCCGTACCCCTCGAAGACGAGGCCGAAGGCGTCGAACTTCGCATGACAGCCGGCGCAGGCGACGTTCTCGCGGTGCTTCGCCATCGTTTCACGGAGGGTGAGTTCGCCGAGGTTTTTTTCGTCGGCCGGGATCACGGGCACGTT
>JBDSSU010000080.1:0-9325 GCA_039928635.1 Opitutaceae bacterium
AGAGAAAATGCACGCGCTCTGTCGCTCACTCGGCGTGCCGACCGTGATCGTCACCTTGGGAAAGCGCGGCTGCTTTATCTCCCAGCCCACCACGCACGCCTTGGTCGCCGGACACACCGGGATCAAAGTCGTGGACACCACCGGCGCGGGCGACGCGTTTGTCGGGGGGTTCGCAGCGGGTTTCGTGAAATTTAGCGGCGACCTCGTCGCAGCCGCCCGACATGGGAACACCGTGGCCGCACTTTCCGTGACGAAGTTCGGCACCGCTCCCTCGATGCCGAAACAAGACGAGATCGCCCGGTTCCTCGCCCGACGACGCTGAGTCGTTATTCAAGGCGAACGCAGCCCGTGAGCGCTACCCGAAGACGGCTGCTCAAACCGGCGGGCAAAGGTCGGGATCCATTGCAGGATCCCCACCACGCCCAGCGCAAAAAAGGCCGTGCGGTAATCGCCGCCCAGCAAAAGGCCGATCAATCCGCTCCCCTCCGCGGTCGCCAGACCGAGGATAAAAATCACCAGTGCTTTCGGGCGATCACGCTGGCCGGGCATGACAGCCCAACGGAGCACGCAACTGAACGCCAGCGGCACGAGACAGATAAACCCCACCATGTTGTTGGCTTCCCGCTCGGGTGACGGACCCCGACCAAGAAAGGTGTAGATCACGACGACGCCGCTGAAAATCGCGCCCCAGATGATCCACCACACGAGGATGGGCAGAGGACTCGTACGGGATTGATTCATCGGGTGACGGGTCTACGCGCCGATCGGATGCCAGGTGGTCTTGAACTCGAGCGTGCTTCGAATCGCTTCGAGATTCTGCGCCGAGTCCGCCAACCAGTCCGTCTTCGGATCCACGAAGTGCGTGCGCTTCACACTCTCAGCCGCTCCGAGCGCGAGGGTCTTGCGGTCCTCTGCCGGGACCGCTGCGACGACAGCGCGCAGGTGCGTGTGCGTCGCGAAGGTCGGCACGAGTTCCTTCCGAAAACCCGTGAGCAGGTTGACCACCCCTCCCGGCAAATCACTCGTCGCCAGCATTTCCCCGAGGAGAATCGCCGGATACGGCTGCGTCGTCGAAGCCAGCGCGACGACGGTGTTGCCGCTCGTGATCGCGGGCGCAACGAGAGAGATCAGGGCGAGCAGCGGCGTTTCGTCGGGAGCGACCACGCCGATGATCCCCATCGGTTCGGTGACGGTGAAATTGAAATACGGCGCGGCCACCGGGTTCACATTGCCGAGCAACTGCTCATATTTATCGGCCCAGCCCGCATAGTAGATCAGCCGGTCCACGGCGGCGCTCACTTCCTTGGCAGCGGCACCCTTGCTCACGCCACCGAGCAACAACGCATCGATCATCTCGGTCGCACGCGCCTCGAGCATTTCCCCGAGGCGATAAAGGATTTGTCCACGGTTGTACGCCGTGCGCTTTGCCCAACCCGGGCCCGCTTTCGCGGCGGCCTCGATGGCGTTCCGCAGATCCTTGCGGGTGCACTGCGGAATGTTGGCGAAGAAATTTCCGGCCGCGTCCTGCAAAGGAAACACCCGCGCGCTTTCGGAACGGATGAACGCGCCGCCGACATAAACCTTCGGAGTCTTGGTGATGGGGAGACGCGACATAAATTTAACCACGGATGGACACGGATGAACACGGATTCAGAGAACAACCCGCTCCCATTCCAGTTTAGGTTTGTGGAAATTAACGATCAGGCCGACCCGGAGTTTTGCAATGCGCAGGTAGTTTAGCATCTGGCCGCGCTCAACATCGGTGATCCGCTCGATGACTTTGGCATCCACGATCACGGCCGATCCCACCAACAAGTCCGGCACGTATTCACTGACTTGAACGCCCTTGTAGAGCACGGGAAACCGGCGTTGCTGCTCAAAATTCAGGTTACGATGACCAAACTCAACCACCATGGCGTTCTCGTAAGGTTTTTCATGGAGTCCGTGCCCCAATTCATTGAGCACCTCAAATGCGGCCCCAATGACGGCGTGCGTGATCTCGCCTTCCGCCAGATTGAATCCGTGTGCATCCGTGTCCATCCGTGGTTCACGCCAGCTTGCAGTAATCCATTAAACCCTGGCGGCCGCCTTCGCGGCCGAAGCCGCTTTCCTTGTAGCCGCCAAAGGGCGAGGTCGGATCGAACTTGTTGTAGGTATTGGCCCACACCACGCCAGCCTTCAGCTCCGTGCTCATCTTCAGGATGCGCGAACCTTTGTCGGTCCACACGCCCGCACTAAGACCGTAGGCGGTGTTGTTCGCGCGCTCGATCGCTTCGTCGATTGTTCTGAAAGTAAGAATGCTCAGCACCGGACCAAAGATTTCCTCGCGCGCGATGCGGTGGCTCATCGTCACCTCGGAAAACAAAGTCGGTCGGAAATAAAATCCCCTGGTGGGAAGCCGGCACGGTGCTTGGTAAAGCTCCGCGCCTTCCTTCACGCCGGCATCGACCAGCTCGCGAATTTTATCGAGCTGCGCCTTCGAATTGATCGCACCGACATCGGTATTCTTGTCCATCGGATCGCCGACCCGCAGCACGCGCAGCCGCAGCTTCAGCTTCGCGAGAACTTTTTCCGCGATCGGCTCGTGGACGAGCAGCCGCGATCCGGCGCAGCAAACATGGCCCTGATTGAAGAAGATCCCGTTGACGATCCCCTCCACCGCCTGGTCGATCGGCGCGTCGTCGAACACGATGTTCGCCGCCTTGCCGCCGAGTTCCATCGTCATTTTTTTGTCCGAACCCGCGAGTGAACGCATGATCATCTTGCCGACTTCGGTCGACCCGGTGAATGCGACCTTCGCCGCGAGCGGATGATTCATCACCGCGGCGCCGACCTCGCCGGCACCGGTCACGAAGTTCACCACCCCGGGCGGCAGGCCAGCGTCCTGGAGGATCTCCGCGAATTTCAGCGCCGTGATCGAGGTGGTTTCCGCCGGCTTGAGGACGAGGCAGTTTCCCATGGCCAGCGCCGGCGCGATTTTCCACGCCAGCATGAGTAGCGGAAAATTCCACGGGATCACCTGGCCCACCACTCCGAGCGGCGCGATGCGGCGGCCCGGCGCCACGTACTCGAGTTTATCCGCCCATCCCGCGTGATAAAAGAAATGCGCCGCCGCCATCGGCACGTCGAAGTCACGCGACTCCTTGATCGGCTTGCCGCCATCGAGCGTCTCGGCGACAGCAAACTCGCGCGCGCGGTCCTGCAGCAAGCGCGCGATGCGAAAGAGATACTTTCCCCGCTCACGGCCGGGCATCTTTCCCCAAGTGCTCTCAAAGGCACGCCGCGCCGCTTGGAAAGCGGCGTCGACGTCGACCGTGGAAGCGAGCGCGATATCGGCCAGCTTCTGCTCGTTGGCCGGATTGATGGACTCGAAATATTTTCCGCTCTGCGGTGCCACAAAGGCGCCGTTGATGAAGAGCTCATAGCGCGGCTTCAGCTTTGGATCGGCGCTCTCTGGAGCGGGATCGAATTCCCAAAGATCGCCGAAGATCAGCTCGGGCGCGGGGCGGCCATTCCGAGCGGAGACATTTTTTTTCTTTTCAACAGCTAAAGTGGGCATCGGAAGAAGGAGTGTCTCGCGAAGGAATCGAAGGAGGCGAAGGTTCGGAAAATTGAGTCTGGACTTCGTTTCCTTCGAATCCTTCGCGAGACGAAAGGTTGGGTTAGTAGCTTTCAGCCGCTTCGCTGAAGTAATAGGGGGCTTGGTAAGCGCCGGTCTTTTCCTTTTCGATCTGACGCAGCAGATCATTCAGCAGCGAGCTCGCGCCGAAACGGTAGCGCTTGTTCGTCAACCAGGCGTCGCCAAGCGTTTCCTTCACCGCGATCAGGAAGGCGAGCGATTGCTTCGCGGTGCGGATCCCGCCGGCGGGCTTCATTCCGATGGCGACGCCGGTATCGAGGAAGAAATCGCGGATGGCTTCGAGCATGACCTGGTTGTTGCCGAGGGTCGCGTTGAGTGAAGTCTTACCCGTGCTGGTCTTGATGAAGTCACCTTCGCGCAGCACTTCCATCGCGAGAAAAGACGCGGCGCGGATGTTGTCGTAGGTTTCGAGCTCGCTCACCTCGAGGATCACCTTGAGCGCGGCGGCGCCACAGGCTTCGAGAACCGCAGCGATCTCATCCTGCACCAGGGCAAACTCACCTTCGAGAAAAGCGCCGCGATTAATCACCATGTCGATTTCGTCCGCTCCCTCGGTCACAGCCGCGCGCACCTCGGCCAACCGCGTCTTCAACGGCGCCTGCCCCGAGGGAAACGCCGTCGCCACCGAGGCCACCTTCACCGAGGTACCGGCGACGTGTTTCACCGCGTGCCGCACCATCGCGGGATAAACACAAACCGCCGCCGTGCTCGGAATGGTGGGGTCGTCGCTGGGATGGAGTGCCTTCTGGCAGAGCGAGGCGACTTTACCCGGGGTGTCCTTCCCTTCGAGCGTCGTGAGATCGAGCATCGAGACCGCGGTGCGCAGGCCCCAGAGTTTCGCGGATTTCTTGATGCTGCGGGTCGTGAACTTCGCGACGCGTTCCTCAACACCGACTTGATCGACCGTTCCGATCTCATCGAAAAGCCGTCGGAAACGAGGATGCGTGGACGCCGCGAGCATGGGCGGGACTATCGTCCTCCCTCCTCCGAAAACAAATTAAAATTCATCCGCGGCGCCGGGGTTGAGCCGCCCAGCCTCACGCAATTTCCGCTCATCCAGAGTGCGTTGCTGTCATGGCACCGAATCCCTCTCTTCCCCGCGATGAAAACACCCTCCTTCGTCCACCGCGGCGCGCGCCACCTTTGGCGCGAATGGATCCGCCCCCTCGCCCTGCCCCTGCTTTTCGTCACCGCCGCCAAATCGGCCCTTGCCGACGTCAACTATGTCCCCTCGGGCTCCATGCAGCCGACAATCCTCTGCGGCGATGTGCTCCTCGTGAACAAAATCGCCTACGACCTGAAGGTGCCCTTCACCAAGGCGCGCCTTGCCCGCTGGGGCGATCCGGCCCGCGGGGATATCGTCGTCTGCTTTGCGCCGGACGACGGCACGAGACTCGTGAAGCGCGTGGTGGGATTGCCGGGTGACACCCTTGAATCGCGGCGCGACACACTCCTCGTGAATGGCGTTCCGCTCCAATATGAGCCGATGAGTCGCGATGCCGACGGACCGCGCGCCCTTGAGGCCGGGGAACGCAACGCAGCAGTTTTCACCACCGAGCGGCTCGGCGAACGCTCCCATTCCGTAATGCTGCTGCCCCGCGTGGCGGCCTTGCGCGATTTCGGACCGGTGCGCATTCCGGCGGGCAACTACTTCATGATGGGCGACAATCGCGACAACAGTCGCGACTCGCGCTATTTCGGAACGGTCGCGCGCCGGGAGATCGTGGGCGAAGCGAAGCGGGTCGTGCTTTCCGCCGATCCAGCCCGTTGGTTTGTCCCACGGTTCGCCCGCTTCTTCTCGCGACTGGAATGAAACGCTTGGCGGCTCGCCTCCAGCCGGGCGGTGACCCTCTACTGGGAATGCAATCGGAAAATCTTCGCGGACCTTTCTTCGCTGCAGATGTCGAATCGCGAACGCCATGCACCGCCTCACACTGATCCTGCTCTGCCTTGGAATGGGTTGCGCACCCCTGCGCGCCGCGGATGCACTCGCAGCGGTGCAGCTGGCCGATGCCGCCCGCGTGAAGGCCACGATCGCCGGAGATGTCCAGCGGTTGGGTGAACTCCTGACGGACGATTTGCTTTATGGGCAGAACGACGGCCGGGTGCAGACGAAGACCGAGTTCCTCAACGCCGTGACGAGCAACCAGGTGAAATACGAGGCGTTGGAGTATCAGGATACCAAACTCGTGGAAACCGCTCCGCATGTCGTCACGATGACCGGCCTTGTCCATCTGAAGGTCAGCCGCGGCCAAACGCGCGTCGAATTCGGGGTGAGGTTCCTGGCGGTCTGGCGGGAGGACGATGGCAAATGGCGCCTGCACGCCTACCAGTCGGCTCGCCTGCCGGAGCCATCCACCGCCTCTGCGGGAAAAGCCACGCCGTAGGGGTGCGAAGGAGATCGAGGAAAAACCGCGGTTTTGATTTCTGAGACTGCGGGTCTACCCATTCCACCACCCGGGCGAAAGCAGACGGGCGGGAGACGACGCGCTTCTGCCTCGTGCGAGAAAATTGATTTCCCTCCGCAATCGCGAACCGCACACTCCTCCCCCGCATGAAAAAAGACGCCATTCTCCAGAAGATAAAAACCGAGAAAGTCATCGCGTTGATCCGCGCCGATAATCCCGACGGGCTGCTCGATTGCGCGAAGGCGCTCGCGGCCGGGGGCCTGACCTCGATCGAACTCACCATGACCACGCCCGGCGCCATTCGCATGCTGGAAAAAGTCATCGCCGAAATGCCGGATTTCCTGCTGGGCCTTGGTACCGTGCTCGATGCCGAGACCGCGCGCGTCGGCATTCTTTCCGGCGCGAAATTCCTCGTGACCCCCGCCTTCCGCCCCGACGTGATCGAGGTTTGCAAACGTTACTCGGTGCCGATCTTCAGCGGCGCGTTTACTCCCACGGAAATTCTGGCGACCTGGGAGGCCGGCGCCGACGCCGTGAAAGTTTTCCCGGCCGAATTCTTCGGCCCCGGCTACATCAAGTCGGTCAAGGCGCCGTTTCCCCAAATCGAGCTGGTGCCCACCGGCGGGGTGAATGAAAACAACGTCGGCGAGTTCCTGAAGGCGGGCGCGTTCGCGGTTGCCGCCGGCAGTTCGCTCATCGACGGCAAGGCGATGAAAGAAAAAAACTGGGGCGCCATCACCGCAAAGGCCAAGGCGTTCGTCGCTGCCGTGGCCGCTGCAAAATAGTCCAAGACTCGGGATCGCTCGCGCGTCGCGCGAGAATCGCCTCTGGGCTCTCCGTGCCTCAACCGCGTTTTTCCCGTTCAAAACACATTTCACCCGGGTGAGCGGACCGCCACAGCTGTCTCCTCCCTCGCGCGTCAACCCGTCGGCTGCACCAGAAATTTCGCGATGTCCGGGATGCGTTTCGCGCGACGTCCCGCTGCATCCCGCGCAAAATAAATATCCTCTTCCAACTTGGCTTCGACTTCTTCGTCGCCCTCGGTCTCCTCGTCCTCGTCGATTTCCTTCCCTTCCGCGTCGGTGAAGACCCATTCCTGATCGGCGTCGAAGACATGTGACATCCGACGCGCCAGCGGATCGAGGACGAGGGCGGGATTCTTCACCCGCCCGCCCTTCACCAGCTCGAAAAGGCAGGGATAAAACTGTTTTTCAAAATGGCCGAGGAAACCGCTCAGCCATTTGTTGGCCACGCCTTCACGTCGCGTCAGCAGCACGACGTCGGAGAAGTGAACGCACGCTTCATACCACGCGAGCAGCGGAGGATTTTTCTCCACGAGCTGGCAGCTCACGACGCACAACACTCGCGCGAGTTCCCCGCCCTGCGCCTCCACCCAGGTTTTGAAAACTTCGATTTGTTCAACCGGGTTGGTCCGCCCATCCGTCACGAAGAACACATGGGAGGCATCCGCCGGAACTTCCCCCACGATCATTTCATCACGCCACTCCCAGCGGGAAAGCCGGGCAAAACTCGCATCGCACTCACTCGGCGTCTCACTCCCGGCCAGCATCACCGCCGCGGTGTCGGTTTCCGCGAGACCCGCTTGAACCAGGTCCACGAGAATCTCTCGCCGGCCGGAACCGGCCGCACCGAGCAGCAAATAAACGAGAGGTTTTTCGGAAGCCATGTCTTCGAAGATGAACAAAATCCGCAGAACGCAAAACCGCCGGAACCGGCCACTTTGCAGACGGCGGTCGCACTCAGAACTTAAACGCCCCGCACTGCGCGCTGCGCCGCATCCAATGATCCACGAGGACGAGCGCTGCCATCGCTTCCACGATCGGCACCGCCCGGGGAACGACGCAGGGATCATGCCGGCCGCGGCCCATCAACTCCGTGGCCGCGCCGTGGACATCCACCGTTTTCTGCAGCTGAAGAATGGTGGCGGTCGGTTTGAAGGCCACGCGAAACACGATCTCCTCGCCATTGCTGATTCCGCCCTGCACGCCGCCCGAGCGATTGGTGACCGTGCGCACGCGGCCTTCGCGGGGTTCATAGAGGTCGTTGTGTTCGCTGCCCTTCAACTGCGTGCCGGAAAATCCGCTGCCAATCTCAAATCCTTTGGTGGCGGGTAACGAAAGCATCGCCTTCGCGAGGTCCGCTTCCAGCCGGTCGAACACGGGTTCACCCAGTCCGACCGGAACGCCGCGTACCCGGCATTCGATGACGCCACCCACGGAATCCCCGTCCGCGCGGACCGCTTTGATGCGCTCAATCATCGCGGCCGCCGTCGCGGCATCGGGACAGCGCACCGGGGTGGCCTCCACCTCGGCCAAGGTCGGGAAATGCTGGAGCGCCTCCGGCGGCACCACGATGTCGTGCACCTGCGTCAGAAATGCGCGGATCTCCAAACCGCCGCCCAAGATCAGCAGTTTTTTCGCGATCGCCCCCGCGGCGACGCGCCCGACCGTCTCGCGCGCGGAACTGCGACCGCCGCCGCGATGATCGCGGATGCCATATTTCGACTGATAGGTAAAATCAGCATGGGATGGCCGGAACTTGTCGCGCATCTCGTCGTAGGCGCCCGGCCGCTGATCCGCATTCCGCACCAGCAGGGAGATCGGAGCGCCCGTCGTCCTGCCCTCGAAAATTCCGGACAGAATCTCGACGCGGTCTTCTTCTTTGCGCGGCGTGACGATATCGCTCTGCCCGGGACGCCGGCGATCAAGGTCCACTTGAATCTCCTCCGCCGTGATCGGAAGCCGCGGCGGACATCCATCGATGACCACGCCGACCGCAGGACCATGACTTTCACCCCACGTGCTGATTCTGAAAAGTTTTCCGAAGCTGTTTGGCATCGCGGGGTGGCAGCGTTGGCAGCGGCTTCCAGTCGGGCAAGCGACAAATCCCGGCGCCACCATCGGGGGAACCCATCCACCGCACCACGATGGAACCGGCAGCGTGGCCCGCGCTGATCGAACTCTCACGCTCTTCCGCCTCACCGAACCGGATCCATGCAATCGAACCACGGATTGAAATCGAAGAGCACGGACAATCCGGGGGCGACGAAGCAGTGAGCATCCCCGGAGCAAGCCTGGAGGCATTCGCAGAAACTGAGGTGCCTTGACGTCGCTATTGGTCCGGGGAACGCGCGCGTCTCGCGTGCCGGTTCGGGCGTCTCGCCCGAGCCATCCGAACCGCTCTCGGCGAGACGCCGAGAGCAGCACGCGGGACGCGGGCGCTCCCCGGACCCTTTTGCAGCCAAGCCGGAGCAAGC
>JBDSSU010000081.1:0-8609 GCA_039928635.1 Opitutaceae bacterium
GGCAGTGGCATCTCACCTCGCGGTGATTCCTCAGGCGGGAAGGGTCGGATCATCCTCTTCGTTGATGTCTTCTGCGGTTCCGGAAGAGGTGATTTCTCCCAGCAGGAAATTGCAGCGCCCCTGGCAATAACGGCACGCCTCGGCGCAAAGCTTGCAATGGGCGTGCTGCGCCGCGTGAGCCGTGCATTCGTCGAAGCAGCGCTGGCAGGCAATCACGCAGGCGTGGAGTTGCGCGTGGACGAGATCGTTTGGGGGTTCGGTCTGGCGGAGCAAGAGTCGCGCGGTGACATCGCAAACGTCCGCGCAATCCAGATCAGTGGTGATGCACCGGCGCAAATCAGCGAGGTGTTGCGCTTCGGCAAGACAGGCGTCGGCGCACAGGGAACAAGCGTCACTGCATGCGCCCAAGGCCGCCAGTGCTTCGGCATAGTTTTTCGCGCGAGTCTTGTCGGCTCGCGGGTGGCTTTGAAGCATCGATTCCAGCGTACTGGTTTTCATGATCGTAGCTAAAGCAGGGGCTGCTCATTGGCGACCGAGCGAGTGCTTTTTGCGCGGCATGAAAACTTTCCGCGAACTCCTCGATTCATCGTCTCGTTGAACGGGGGAATATCGGCCGGCTTGGCTGGCGGTAAGGCGGCGAACGTCGGAACGCCGGCAATTCCGGCCAAGTTTTTTGATGACAGTTCCAACGGAATCGTCGGCGCGGGGCTCCGTCGAAGCGGCGCGTTTCGAATTGTTCGAGAGTCCCGCGCGATAGGACGCATTAAAGCGGAGCCAGGGTGGTCTCGGAGGCACCGGCCATGCCTTGCCGGAGGCGAGGAGTGCTTGGGAACGGACGGTCTTTTCCGCGTAGGCCAAACGAAGTTTTGCGACCGAGAAAACCGCGGTTTTGAGGCCGCGCCATTTCTGCTTGCCGTTCACTTTGACGCGGGCGTAGTACGTTCCGCTCTGACGGTTACGCAGCAGGTTCGTGACGTTGGTTCTTTCCCACCTCGGCTCATTTTTGACTGTTTCCACGGAATAAAGTGTAGAAGGGCGGTGTAGAAAAAGCTGACTCCCGAAAATGACCACGTCCGTAAGAGATTAGGATAAAGTTATATAACCCGTTTGCCCGGGTGGTGGAATTGGTAGACACGCAGGTCTCAGAAGCCTGTGCCTAACAGCATCGCGGTTCGAGTCCGCGCCCGGGCACCAATTATGATCGTTCCGCAGTGCGACGGTCGTCGTTGATGAGAGCGAATCCTCGCCGGACAAATCGGTTCTGCCGGAGAAGCGGCCGCAAACGGTCCAGTCTTTCGAGGCTTGCGGCGCGTTTCTCCAGCGACACGAGTTTCCCGCATCATCAGCGAACTCTACTCCGCAAAGCCGGTGATCATTTTCAGGTACCCTGCGTAGAACGTGATCACAAAATAGACGACCCCGCCCGCTACGATGAGAAACACGACTGCGGGGTACAGCAGCGTGGCGCGTGCGAGCGCGGCGTTGGCCGCTTCCTGATTCTGCGCGCTCAGCCGACTGAGATTTGTTTCGAGCTGCCCCGTGGTTTCGCCCGTACGATAAAGCGCGACGAAGTCCGGCGGAAAACAGGCCCAACTCGCGAGGAACTGTCCCGGGGCCTGCCCTTGGTTGACCGTCGCTTCCATCGCCTTGGCTGCCGCCTTCAGATGGGAAGAATGGGAGATGAGTCCCGTGGTCGCCCAAGCGCGTCCAATCGGCACTCCGGCGGAAAGGAAATTACCGAGGGCAAACGAAAAATCGGCGAGCGCCTGCGTCCGCACGTAGCTCCGCACCGCTGGCATTAAACGCGCGACGCAGGTGAGCAACGGGTGATGTCGACGAGCCAGCAGGATCACCGTGACGATGATCGTCCAGAGGGGAATCAGTTCCCAAGCCAGAGCGTGGAGATAGGCCGTCGTGCTCCAGAGAAAGCCTTTCTCCCAATCGATCATCCGCGTGATCGGGAAGAGCAAAAGCCCGACGTGGAGAACTCCGAGTGGATAAAGACACGCGAGCACCACGCGCCTTTGCGCGGCCCAGACCTCTGCGTGTCGGGCAGCGAGGTGGCGCAACGTAAGGGGGAGCCGGCCGGAGTCGGCGGCGGCGGAGAGCGATCGTTGATCGGCGAAGGGGATCCAGGGATCGCCGGCGCGCAAGGCATCGTCGACTGAGCCGCCGTTGGTAATCACGGCGGCCATCTTCTCGAGTCCGGCAGCTGGAGCGCCGGTGCCGCGTGACGACTGCAGCGCCTCGACCAGCGTCAGCCCCGCCTCAAGTTGCTGCGCGAGCACCTGGTACCAAGCGGCAAGATGGCGGTGGCTTAAGGGCATCGGGGCGGCGAAGCAGACGGAAGCAAATCCCGCGCAGATACAACCTCGGGAGTGATGCTCTCGCGGGCTTCCCAGGGCCTCGGTAAGCCGACGAGCGTCGCGTGTCCTCTCTTGTGATGCGCCGGAGCGAGGGTGTTCGACGGCGCGAGCGGGCTCTGGGTGGAATCTGGAGTCAGACCATTGTCGGTTTGTGGGATCATGGGGTGCGGACCTCCAAGCCGGGCGAGCCGCCCCCGCCGGCGTTACCTTGAGTCGGATGAAATTTCGTTGCTGATGGCCGCGGGCGTCCGGACGCTGCCGCGACATGCCTTTGTGTGAGATCAAAGCGGAAATTCCTCCAGGTGCAGCTGACGTGACGGAGCAGGCTCTCCTTGAACTCGGGGTGGAGGGTTGGAGTGTGCTGGAGGATGCGATTGCGCGTCGCGCCTGGCTCACGGGAATTTTTTCGGACGAAAGCGAGGCGACGGGTCGTTGGTCCGAATTGGCGCCGATCTTGGTTGCCGCAAAGGTCACGTTTCTTACCGAGCCGGCTAGTCGCTCCCTGTCGGACGCGGATTGGCGCGACAGCTACAAGGCACATTTCAAAGCGTGGCAGTTTGATCGATTGCACTGGGTCCCTGTCTGGGAACGCGAAACGTTTCACCTCCCGCCGAATCACACGGCGTTGTGGCTGGATCCCGGTCTCGCCTTTGGCACTGGGAATCACGAAACGACCCGCTTGTGCATTGAGCGATTGGTCGAGTTGGCGGCCAAGTCCGGCTCACGTGGCCGGGTCATCGATGCCGGTTGTGGCTCGGGGATTCTCGCGCTGTCCGCGGCGTTGCTCGGTTTTCAGGACGTCGCCGCCTTCGACAATGATCCCGAGGCGGTGCGGGTGAGTGAGGAAAACGCCGCGCTCAACCATCTCACAGGCCGGGTCGAGTTTTTCACCGGCGACCTCGTCACAGGACTCGCCGGCCGGCAGGGGGCTGTCGTGCTCGCTAATATCCAGGCGGACGTGCTGATGCGATTTGCGCCGCAGCTACTAGCGGCCGTCGCCCCGAAAGGCGCGTTGGTGCTGAGTGGAATTCTCGCGGACGAAAACGAGCAGGTACGCGCTGCCTTCGCTTCGGCCGCTCCTGGTTGGGTGCTCGATTCGCGCCGGCTGGGCGAATGGAGCGACATCCTGCTCACGCCCGCCTGAGAACTTTTTGTTCGCGGCGCAGCCCTTGCCTTACCTTCAGGAGAAAAGATCAGGCGGCGTCCGGCTCATGAAATCCTCCATGTAGGCCGTCGTCGCTTTTCCCTCGATAAAAACGGGGTCCGCCATGATGGCGCGATGCAGCGGGATGGTGGTTTTGATGCCGCGGATCAGGTATTCGCTCAGCGCGCGGTACATCCGCTCCAATGCGGTTTTGCGATTGGAGCCATAAGTGATGAGCTTTCCGATCATCGAGTCGTAGTACGGCGGAATGACGTAGCCGCTGTAAGCGTGGGAGTCGACGCGGACGCCATGCCCCCCCGGGGAATAATAGAGCCCGATGGTGCCGGGTGATGGCGCAAAGTTGCGAGCGGGGTCTTCCGCGTTGATGCGACATTCGATCGCGTGTTTCTCGAACTTGATATCGCCCTGGTCGAAATCGAGTTTCTCCCCGTTCGCGATCCGAATCTGCTGCTTGATCAGGTCGATCCCCGTCACTTCTTCGGTCACGGGATGCTCTACTTGGATGCGCGTGTTCATCTCGATGAAGTAGAAATTGCCTTTTGCATCCACGAGAAACTCGATCGTGCCGGCGTTTTCGTATTCCGCCGCGCTGGCCGCCTTGACGGCCGCCTTGCCCATCTTTTTGCGGAGATCGGTGTTTTGGATCAGGAAGGGGGAGGGCGACTCTTCAATGAGCTTCTGGTGACGCCTCTGCACCGAGCAATCGCGCTCACCGAGATGGAGGACCTTACCGTGGGAGTCCGCTAGGATCTGAAATTCGATGTGCCGGGGCTTCTCGATGTATTTTTCAATATAGACCGCTCCGTTGCCGAACGCTTTCTCTGCCTCGTTGCGGGCGACGTGATATTCTTTCGCAAAGGAAATATCGTTATGGGCGATGCGCATTCCCCGCCCGCCGCCACCTGCGACCGCTTTGATGATCACCGGATAACCTACTTTACGAGCGACCTTGACCGCCTCGGTTTCGTTATCCACCGGGCCATCTGATCCCGGGACGATTGGAACACCGGCTTTCTTGACCGTCTCTTTGGCGACCGATTTGTCGCCCATCATTTTGATCGATTTCGATTTGGGACCGATGAACTTGATGTTGCACGACTCACACTGCTCCGCGAATTTCGCGTTCTCTGACAGAAATCCATAGCCCGGGTGGATCGCGTCGACGTCGGCGATTTCCGCGGCGCTGATGATCCGGTCGGCTCGGAGGTAACTGTCTGAGCTTCGTGGCCCGCCGATACAGATCGCTTCATCCGCGAGTTGCACATGGAGCGATTGCACGTCGGCTTCGGAATAGACGGCGAGCGTCTTGATCCCCAGTTCCCGACAAGCCCGGACGATGCGGAGGGCAATTTCACCGCGGTTGGCGATGAGGATTTTTTGAATCATGTGGGTAAACGAGAAACCACCCGACCGGCCGCGCCGATTCGCGGGCCAGAGCACGCAAGCCGGGCAGGGGAGGGTGGTTCCAAATGAACTTAGCCTTGCTTGATCTTGAAAAGGCGCTGGCCGTATTCAACCGGCTGACCGTTCTCAACGAGAGCTTCCACAATGGTGCCCTTAAGCTCGGCCTGAATCTCATTCATAATCTTCATCGCTTCGATGATGCAGACGATGGAGTTTTCAACGACTTTTGTGCCGGCGTCGGCGAACGGTTTACTTTCAGGCGATGCCGCCCGGTAAAAGGTCCCGACCATGGGCGACTTAATGTAGATAATCCCAGCTTCCTCGTCAGTGGGGACCGCTGCTCCAGCGGTACCCAAAGGCATCGGAGGAGTGGTATTTCCATTCCCCAAAGGTGACATCGTTTGACCGCCGACACCTTGTTCGACCGGAAACGGAGGGTTTGAACCCCGGCTGCTCGTCATGACAGGAACGCCATTAATCCCCCGGCGTATCTTCAATTTGAATCCCTCTTCTTCGACTGCGAACTCGGTAAGCTCCGAGCGTTTCATCAGGTCGATAATTTGCTTAATCTGTTTTAGGTCCAAGGGGTAGATTTGAGTTATCGAAAATGGGTTGGCGGGTTAGTTGGTTTTCTGGGGTGGTCGTTCAAAAGAAAACGCCTATCACACGCAACCCCTGAATTCGGGCGATTTCTTGGAAACCAGGAAAAACGACCCGAATCGCGTCAAAAGCGCACCTTTTTGCAAAAAAACCGGCTCAAACCGGGATGTTTTTTAAATTTCCCGGCAGCCAATCGGCGGCATTTTCGAGGCATCTCACATCGATTCCGCGCCGTTTGGGTGATTTTGGGCGCCATGGGCAGACCCGTAACTTTCGCAATGGAACGGCTCGGACGCTTAACGAGAAGCAGGGGGAAAAGTGAACGTGTTCCTGATCACAACCCGGCTCGCGGGGTGGATTGGGAAAACCGAGCAAGACGGCGGAATTCGCGTTTACTGGCGACCGTTCCCCAAATCTTCCAAAAGGGTCGGGCGCAATTGGTGGAGGCCTGCTCCATCCCAACCTTCGTGAAGGAGCTCGCGAAGCTGGAGTCAGCAGAAATTCCGACTGTGGCGTTCCCGGTCGATTCAGCGAGTCGCCGTTCCCGGGCAGACACGTTCCGTGGAGGTACAGGTAAAGGAGGCCGGCTGGACCGTGACCAAAGCGGCCATCTTGGGCTTCGGCGCGATGGCCTCCTGGCTCAGGTCTGTTGCCATCGAGCGCGCGCTTAGGAGCTAGCCCTCATTCGGAGGTTCCCAGAGTTGCGGCCGCCTCGAAGCTTGCCGCGGTGGCGGCGCTGCGATCGAGTCTGGAGACAGGAGCATGTATTTTCTCCAAGCGTATCCCATCCCCATGATGCTCGAGCTGGGCGCGAAGGTTGCCTGCATCCTCCACGTGCTGCGCGCGAATCGTAGTACCCAGTGGATCTGGCTGATCATTATCTTTCCCGTCGGTGGACCGCTGATTTATTTCATCGCGGAAATTTGGCCCGACCTGCGGGGAGGTCGTCGGGGTGGACTCGGGCTGGGCGTTCGACTTCCTCAGAATCCTGAGAAGGCAATCAAGCGGCTGACGGAAGAGTTGGAATTTACCAACACCGTGCAAAAGAGGGTGGAACTCGCACATGCGTATGCCGCGGCAAAGCGTTTTCCGGAAGCGATCGAGACGGTGAACACTTGCTTGCGCGGCGTCTTCAAAGACGACGCGCTTCTCACCTTCGAGTTAGCGAAGCTTCATTTTGCCGCCGGACAACATCGCGAGGCTCTGGCGAGTCTGGACGCGCTCCATCGCCTAAAATCGAAGCACGCGCGGTACGACAGGCTGCTGCTGGCGGCGCGGTGTCATGAAGCCTTGGGCGAAATTTCTGAGGCAAGAGGAAGTTACGAGCAGGCGGTTTTACTTTCCGTCGGCGAGGAGGCCCGCTGCGGCTTCGCTCGGCTTTTGGCCGGTCAAGGGGAACGCGAAGAGGCGCAAAGGCTCTTCGACGAAATTCTGCGAAATGCGAAGCACGGGGGCGGACCTTACCGGCGCGCCAATCGAGAATGGATCAAACAAGCGCAGATCCAGCGGAATGCGCTTTCTCGCCAGGCCGGTTAGCTCATTGCGCCCGCCACACGAGCGCGGGTCGGCTTTTCTGTGGCGCCTTAAGGCAGCGCAGCCGCAGGCGGAGGAATAAAGTTAAGAAACGCGTTCGCGCCGAAAACGGTCAATGGCAGGCCCATCAACATCCGTACGATGGTTGGAACAGGGCGCGCCGCGGATCTGGAGCGCTGCGGCCCCAAGGGTGTTTCAATGCCAGGGTCGGTGCAGGAGGTGGGATGGGTTTTCATGGGTTTAGAATTTTACCAAACAAGTAACCAGACGATCCAGCGATTCGCTCCAGCCTTGGTGGAATCCCATCTGCTGATGCTTTTCACGATCGGAGACAGATTTGTGCAACGCGCGTGCGGTGCATTTTGTCCGGCCGTCGAAATCTTCAAACGTGACGATCGCGGTGATGAACGGGTCCACCGCAGGTTGAAATCCCGGCTCGAACGCATCGCTGAAAACGATCCGCTCGGGCGGCGTGATTTCGAGGAAGACACCTTTTGTCGGGTATTCGCTGCCGTCGGGAGCACGCATGAGCGTGCGGAACGCTCCGCCCGGTCTCAAATCCATCTCGCAAAACGGCGTGGTCATTCCATGCGGCCCCCACCACCGGGCGAGTTGCGTGGGATCTGTCCAAGCTTGGAACACCTGTTCCCGCGGTGCATCGATGATGCGCGAGATGATCAATTCGCGTTCGTCAATTGCCGTGCCCGGATAGACGGCAATCGCCGCTGCAACTGACGAGAGGGTTTGCGCGCTCATGCGGTTTTGGATGCTAAAATTTTTTATCTCAGGCCGACCAGGGCCGAGCGATTGCTCAGCGTGGAGGGGGCAAATCGGGGTCTTCGTTCAACCTTTCAACGAACGAGCCTTTCGATTTCGGACACACGGGGGGGCAGCCCGGGGCAGGCCGCCGAGAATGCTTGGAACACCCGGAATGGCTGAACACCCGCGAACTCACCGGGCGTTGGAATTGCTCGTTCCTTCAGATCCAGCCGGCGGTGAGAATCCGCTCGCCACGCGGAGGGCGGCCGAAATTCTGCGGCTGTCCGTTCCGTCCCCCCGATCAAAACCCGCGATCGATCCCATGCGATTTCCCAGATCTCGACCCAGGGGCGTGATTCGCACCGGCCGCGGCGCTTGTTGGATCGTGTTTGTTTTCGGCCTCGCTGGCGCGGGACTGCCCGGAGCTTCGAAAATCGAAGTGGCGAGTCCGCAGTACCAAACGGCGCCGGCCTTCGGAGCACTTAAATTTCACCAACCGGTGCAGGTGGTCTTTGCCCTCGGCGAAACCGATCGCGCCTTTGTCGCGGAACGCAGCGGACGCATCGTGATGGTGCGGGATCGCGCGAAGCCGCAACGGGAAGTTTTTCTCGATCTGTCGTCGCGACTCAATGTGGGCAACAACGAAGGCCTGCTCACCTTTGTCTTCCATCCCCGGTTCTCGGAGAACGGCTTTTTCTACGTCTGGTATTCGCTGCATCTCAACAAAGGCACGCGCGCCGCTCGGCTTTCGCGTTTCAAACTTCTGCCCGGCAACTCCGGTC
>JBDSSU010000082.1:0-5672 GCA_039928635.1 Opitutaceae bacterium
CGAGTTCGACAAAAGTCGGCCCGGTCGGTTCGAGTGTCACTTCGCGTCCGTCCGAGAACAACAAACTCGCGTGCACCCCTTCGATCGCCACAACGCGAGGCCGAACGGCATTTTCACGCGAAGTATCCCGGGGGAAAGCCCGGCGAAGCGACACCCCGCGCCGCCCCCGCCACTCCGCAATCCGTGCCATCGCCTCAGCGCGCAATTCGGCGGCGTCATCCGGCACCCGCCAGAAATCGAACAGCACGTTTTTCCACATTCCCACCTGCCGCCAAGGTTCGCGGCCCTTCGGCCCCCCGACCACCACCGCTCCTCCCGCAGGCCCCGCAGCATTGGCCACAAGTTTCCACATCATGTCCTGTCCGTCGCCGGCCGACCAACCCCCGGTCGGTCGCGCGATCGCCGCACCCAACGTATAATCCCTCCCCGTATAAAAGAGAACGCGCGTCTGTTGTCGCACGGCCTTTTCACCGTGCAACACGTAGCTCGGTTTGGTCTCAAATTCCTGCCGGCCGAAATCACGCGGGGGCAATCTTTTCAAAGCGAGATTCACGACCGGTGACGGCGGCCGGTAGCGGCTCATCGCGGCATAGACGAGCTGTCCGTAATCCGAACCCTGCCACTCCGGCGAACGCCCGCCCGGCAGTCCGCCCCACCACAACCAGGCGAGCTGGTCGAGATTGCTCCGACCGCTGCCTTGCAGGCCGGCGCCGCGCTGTTCCGCGCCGCCAAAAACCCCGTTGCTGGTACGCAATGCCACGGTGGCTGCGATCCAATCCAGCATCGCATGCGCCGCCGAACGCACTTCCGGGTCGTCCGCGTATTCGTTCATGCCGAGCCAGCAGGAGACAACGTAGGGGTAATAGATCGAACTGTCCCATTCCCCCAAACCTCGGTCATAGGTTGAGCGCGCGACCGCGAGAAAATAGCCCTTCAATTCCTCCAATCGCCGGGTTGCCTCGGGAAAGAGGTATCCGGAACCCGGATCGCTTGCGCCGCGTCGGATGATGGCCTGGCAGATCAGATAGCCTCCCGTCCGCCCCATCAGCATATGATTCTCGGTGCCCTGACCGGTGAACATGTTGAGCGCGCTCAGCGATGGCGCGAAGCGAACCGTTTGCTCGAAGACCGTCAGCTTGTCCCTTTCGTCGATCGCATCGGGAAAGGCGTACAACGCCCATCCAAGACCAACCGGACTGAAATAAAGATACCCGACGGAAGGATCCGTCGCCGCCGGCGGACGGTAATCGGGCGCATGTTGACACAAACCGCGAATCACTTGGGCGATCGTGACGTCCGAACCGTTACTCTGACGGATTGTTGGAGTATTCGACGGATCGGCCATCAATTCCGCGAAAATCCGCGGCCACCAATGCTTGCCGATATCGTTAACCGAGCGGTTGGTCGCCGGCTCGGTGGCGGTGTTCCAATGTCCGGCTCCGAGCAAGTGACCGCGCACCTGTTCGAGCAACACCGTCCGCCTCGCTTGAAATTCGCCCTCCGTATCCGCGTGGGCAGTCCTAGGCCACGCGATCGCCGCCAGCAGGCAGATGCTCCGAAGGCAAAAGGCGGCGCGGAAGTTCTGTTGAAGGAGGGGATTTGATTTCATCATCGACTGCTGCTGGCTTTAAAAAGGCGGTGAAGCAATCCAAGGCAAGACGTCGGCGCGGTGGGCCGAACCTTCCCATGATCTCACCATTCCTCGCAGGCGGTCGTCTCCCGCGAGACAAGTTTGTGGAGTTCGCCCCGATCACGGTCGACGTCGCAGAGTTCCCACACTTGGGCCTTGTCGATTCCCGCCATCGCCCAAAAAAAAGAGGCGCCATTGCTGAGGCCTCCTCGAAACCAAACATGAACGCTCAACTCAGAATCGGCCGTTCACGCCGAAGGTGATCGACACAAAGTTTCTCGTGAGGCGGCGGACGCCACGATCTTTGGATCCTTTGTAGAAGGTCAGGTTGTCTTCCATGGCATTCAGCACGTCGACCCTGAAGCCCAGGGAGGGCTTGTACTGATAGCTCACCCCGACGTTCAGCGTCTCCAGCGGATAGCGGTATTGGGTGAGGGCCGCGTTGTTCGCGTCGAAGCCGGTGGTATACTCACTGGTGTGTTCACGTGAGAATCAGCGTGGTTTCGTCCTCGGGCTCGAGACCCTCTCGCTGACCGCTCCCCAGCTATTTTGCCTGCGCTGGCGGGACGAGGACTTCTGGCGTCGCGAGAACTTCAAGCACCGCATTTGGATCGGCGGGAACAGGCGGGGGCCCAACTCGGCGGCGACCACCGCCCGCGGGCTCTGGCTTCGGGGCGACGGGCACGATCAACGCCACGCGAAAACCGATCGTCTTTAACTTTGTCTCCGGCTCCAGACGGAGGCGATAAGCGGACCGGGCGGCAGCGTCGGGCATGTTATACGCGCCTCCGCGCAGGACCCGCAGCGTTCCCTCCACCGCTCCCGCGGGATCGGTGGCATCGTCAGCGGCGCCACCCGCACCGGGAGCCGAGCCCGCCGGAGTTCCCGCGGGCGGAGCGCCGCCACCGGCTGGACCGCGTCCGCGACCGCCCACAACCGATGCGCGGTACCAATCCGCCGTCCACTCCCACACGTTGCCGTGCATGTCGTAAATTCCCCACGCGTTCGGCTGTTTCTGCGCGACGGGATGCGGATGGATTCCGGCATTGCGGGAATACCAGGCCATCTCGTCCAGATTTCCGGCATGCGCCTCCGTCGTGCCGGCGCGGCAGGCGTATTCCCACTGCGCCTCGGTCGGGAGCGAATAAACATACCCCTCGGGCAAACGACCCGCGGCGCGTTCGCGTGCGGTGAGTTTGGCGCAAAACGCCGTCGCCTCCTCCCAACTCACAAACTCCACGGGCGCCTCCGGACCGGCTTTCCTCGCCACGCTCGGATTGTTGCCCATGAGCGCTTCCCACTGGCGCTGGGTGACCTCGGTTTTCCCGATCCAAAAATCTTTCGAGAGCCCAATTTCCACCTGCGTCGGCTCGTCGGTGAAACGCATGATATCGGACCGCGGGCTGCCCATCACAAACTTGCCGGCGTCCAGCTTGACGAGCTCGATGCCGAGCTCGGGAACGGTTCGAATCTCACGCGCCTGTCCGAACGGGGCGAGCCCCAGCGCGAATAAAATTCCGGCGCAGCGGAGCGCGAGACGGAGGTGGTCGGCGAAGCAAGGCATGGCGCGGCTCAGGCCAGCAGACCCTGCATCAAGCCCGTGCTGTCTCCGAAACGTTCCGCCTTCACTCCCATGCGATCAAACATCGAGAGATAGAGGTTGCAGATCGGCGTGTCCGTCGGGGCAATCAACCGGCGGCCCGGCGTGATGGTGCCACCCCCGCGGCCGAACATCAAAATCGGGAGATCGCGGTGATCGTGCCGGTTGCCGTCGGCGTTACCGCCGCCGTAGACGATCATGGAGTTGTCG
Organism: Opitutaceae bacterium; assembly: GCA_039928635.1. Lineage (GTDB taxonomy): Bacteria > Verrucomicrobiota > Verrucomicrobiia > Opitutales > Opitutaceae > DATAKE01. The sequence goes on from JBDSSU010000082.1 coordinate 3,441, forward strand.
AGCAGCGTACCGTCGCCCTCGCGGATGGATTTCATCTTGTTGATGAAGTAGGCGAGCTCGCGAACGTGGAGTTCGTTAATCTTCGTATACTTTTCCATCATCTCGGGGCGGTTCCCGTGGTGGGAGACGCCGTGATGTTCGTCGGTGAAGCCCAGCTCGGGATAGGCGCGGCGCGTGCCTTCGTTGCCCAGCACCAGAGTGCCGATGCGCGTGAGATCGCCGCGAAACGCGAGCACGAGCAAATCGGACATCAGGCGGAAATGTTCGCTGAAGGTCGGCGGGATCCGGGTCGGCCGCTCCATGCTGCCGGTGATTTCAGCCGAGAGGTTGGCCGGCGGCTGCGCGATGCGCCGTTCGATGTCGCGGATCCCCGTCAGATAGTCGTCCATCCGCTGGCGGTCCGCATAACCGAGACGACGGTTGAGGTCCTTCGCCTGTTCTCCGACGAAATCGAGAATACTGACGTTCCACTGTTCGCGCTGCGCCGCGACCTCGGACGTTTCCCGGGCACCGGCGCCCGCGAAGAGCCGGTCGAACACGATGCGCGGATTCACTTCCTTCGGCGCGGGCGCCGTCGGCGATTTCCAAGAGAGATTGGTCTGATAGATGCAGGTGAAGCCCGTGTCGCAGAAACCGTCCTGCTGGCCATATTCGCAACCGAGTTCAAGCGACGGGAAGCGCGTGGCGTTTCCGATCTGCTCGGCGGCGAACTGATCCATCGAGACGCCCGCCCGGATATCCGCGCCCTTGGTCGGAAAAATCTGCACGCCGCTCAGAAAGCACGGCATGGTGCGCGCATGGGCGCCGGTGCCGCTCGCCTGCAGACAGGCCATGTTTTCCAGCACCAGCAGGTCTTTCCGGAATGGCTCCAGCGGTGCCAGGGTGCGGGGAAGCGCGAAGTTCGTGAGATCGTCACCAGCAACTTTCCAGGCATCGACGGCCACACCGTTCGGAATGTAAAGAAACGCCATGCGCCGAGGAGCCGCGCCCAATGCCGGTGCACCGATCGCTTCCGCCGCGCGCAGCGTGCGCGGCAGCATCGCCTCGAGGAACGGCAGCGAGATCGTGACGCCGGCAGTTTTGAGGAAACTACGGCGCGACAGAGGTGATTGCTTTATCATGGGGAGATTTTTCGCGGGCCTGACGTTTTTGGAAGGCGTCGCTCTCGACGATGGCGAGCACGAGGGATGAAAAACGATTATCGTGACTCGCCGCCGCGGCGCAGATGTCGTCGACGGTGAGTTTGTCGTAGTACTCGAGCCCACGACCGAGCGCGTAAACGAGCAGATGTTGCGCGACGCTGCGCCGAAAATCCGGCTGCTTCGTTTTCAGCACGGCGCGAAATTCGTCGAGCGTTTTGAACTTCTGCCCGTTCGAGAGCGCGCCGGAAGCATCGACCGGCGCGCCGCCTTCGCGATCGCGCCACCTCCCCACGGCATCGAAGTTTTCCAGCGCGAGTCCCATGGGATCGATGCGTGCATGGCAGGAGGCGCACTGCGCATTCTCGCGGTGCTGGGAAAGCATCTGGCGGACGGTGCCGGTCAGAACCTTGCCATCGGCCTCCAGCGCCGGAACGTTCGGCGGCGGGGGTGGTGGCGGATTGTTCAGAATCGTTTCAAGGACCCAGACTCCGCGTTTCACCGGCGAGGTCCGGTTCGGCGCGGAGGTGAGCGTCAGCACACTCGCATTCGTGAGCAGCCCGCCGCGATGCGACTGGGGATCGTGCGTTACCCGGCGGAACTCCTCGCCCGAAACGCCAGGGACGCCGTAGTGGTTTGCCAGCGTCTCGTTCATGAACGTGTAGTCGGCGTTGAGCAGCTCCATGATGCTCCGGTCTTCGGTGACGATGGAGGTAAAGAACATCTTCGTTTCCTGCATCATTGCCGTCCGCAGCTTATCGTTGAACCCCGGGAAGAGCGCTGGGTCGGGATCGATTTTATTCAGCGCGCGAAGTTTCAGCCATTGTTCGGCAAAGTTATCGGTCAGCGCGCTCGCCTTCGGATCCTGGAGCATGCGAAGCACCTGTTCCTTTTGGTTGGCGCGCAGCTCTCCGCGGCGCGCCAAGTCTGAGAGCTCGTCGTCCGGCATCGAACTCCAGAGGAAATAAGAGAGGCGGCTGGCGAGTTCGTATTCGCTGACGGGCGCGATGCCGGAGGGAGGATCGTTTTCCACTCGGAAGAGGAAATAGGGCGACATCAGCGCCGCCCGAATCGGCGCGTAGGCGGACTTGGG
>JBDSSU010000083.1:0-25992 GCA_039928635.1 Opitutaceae bacterium
GATTTCCGAAAAACTCCCCTGGCCGTTTTGATCGGCGTGGAGGCGGCGGATAAGCGCTTGCTGGTCGACATCGGCGATTCGATCCAGATCGAATCGAAGGGGGAAATTCGCCGCTACCGGGTGGCGGCGATCTACAAGACGGGCGTCTCGGACATCGATAAGACGTACATGTATCTCCACATTGGCGAATCGCGTTCGCTCCTGAAAAAGCCGATCGGGGCGTCATTCCTCCAGGTGAATATCTTCGATCGCGACCGGGCGCCCAGTGATGCGGAACACATGACCGAGGCGCTCGGCTATAACGCTCAGTCTTGGCAGGAGCGGGAGAAATCCTGGCTCTCGGCCTTCAGCGCACTGCGCATCTCGTCGGGCATCACCGTCTCGGTCTTCACGTTGATTGCGGGCCTGGCGATGTTCAACACGCTCGCGATGATCGTGCTCGAGAAGACCAAGGACATCGCGATCCTTCGTTCGATGGGTTACGAGCGGGCGGACATCACCCGGATCTTTCTCTGGCAGGCCATCGTCGTCCTCGTCATCGGCATCGTGATCGGATCGCTCTTCGGCGCAGGCGCAACGTATGCCGTCTCGCGCGTGCCGCTGCCTCACGGAGGCATCAGCGGGATTTTTGCGACCAAGTATTTTGTCGTGGACTTGACTGCCTGGCATTTCGTCGAAGCCGCCACCACCGCGATCGTAACCGTCTTGATTGCCTCACTCATCCCCGCCCGCCGCGCCGCGCGCTTGGAGCCGGGCGATATCGTGCGAGGAACCGCGCAATGAGCGCCGAGGGGGCAACGTCTATTCCGCCCGCGGACCCACACGCCGAACTGGCATTGCGCTGTGCGAATCTTCATCGCTACCTCGGCCAGGGCGATGGCCGGGTGCACGTGCTCCGCGGCGTCTCGTTCGACGCGAAGCGCGGAGAAGTTTATGCCATCGTCGGTCCCTCGGGCTGTGGTAAATCCACGCTCCTTTACCTGCTCGGTCTACTCGATCAGGCGGATGGCGGTGAGATCTGGATCGACGGACGGCTCATGTCCAACAGCGAGGATAGCGTACGCACGGCGGCACGCGGCACGCACATCGGCTTCGTGTTTCAATTTCACTTTCTGATGCTCGAATTTTCCGCGCTCGAGAACGTGATGATGCCGATGCGAAAACTCGGTAAGCTCTCGGCGGCCCAGATGGCGGATCGGGCGAAAGAGTTGCTCTCGTCCGTCGGCCTCGGCGAAAAAACCCATCGCCTGGGCACGCAGCTTTCCGGTGGTGAACAGCAACGGGTGGCGATCGCGCGGGCGCTGGCGAACCAGCCGGCGATCATTTTGGCCGACGAACCGACCGGAAATCTCGACGTGAAGAATTCCGGCATTGTCTTCGATCTGCTGACGCGGCTCGCGAAAGAAAATGGGCAGGCGGTTATCCTCGTCACCCACAACGCCGAGATTGCGAATCGGTGCGATGTCATCCGCCCCATGCGGGACGGACTGTTCGTCTAAAACGCAAGCGTTTGGAGTGGCGCGGGCCTCTTGCCCTGAGCGGCCCAGAACACGGGCAAGATGCCCATGCTGCCCAATCCCAAGCTGCGATTAGCGGCGCGACATTTGAGTCGGGGGCGTGCTAATGGTTGGTTGAATCAAAATCAGCTTGGGAAATTTTGGTTTACAACCGAAACGGCGCACCCTTCTTTCGGCGGCGATTCTAACTACGAACGACTCCCCGTGAGCCACGATCCATCGCGAAAAAAATTCTTTGCCCGGCTGTTGGGGATGATTGCGGTCTCCAGCCTGGTTCCAAAACTGTTCGCGAAGACTTCCTCGACATTTCCCGCCCCCCCCATTTCGGCAAAAAAATCCGAGTTCCAATTGCGCCCCGCCCCGCGCACCGTCGCCCGCCGCGCTGATTCGCTCTAAGCCCGCGCCTGCCTCCGGACACCCCGACCAATGTCGAACATTTTCCCGAAGTCGGCGAACAAGCTTCCGCTTCAGATCATCATTTACCTCGTCGTGCTCGCCAGCCTCGCGACCGCGGGCGTCACGTACTACATGACGCCGAAGTATACGCGGGTTGGTTACGCACCGCTGCAGCCCGTTCCCTTCAGCCATGCGCTCCACGCGGGACAGCTCGGGATGGACTGCCGCTATTGTCTTTCGAACGTCGATAAGTCCGGGCACTCGAATGTGCCGACGGCACAGACGTGCATGAACTGCCACAGTCAGATCAAGCCGAACAGCCCGCTGCTCGCTCCCGTGCGCGAGAGCTACGAGACGGGCAAACCGGTGCCGTGGGTGTGGATTCATCAGACCCCGGACTACGCTTACTTCAATCACTCGGCGCACGTGAATCGCGGCGTGAGCTGTGTGGAGTGTCACGGTCGCATCGACCAGATGGACGTGGTCAAGCATGAGAAACCTTTGAGCATGGGTTTCTGCCTCGATTGCCATCGCGCTCCGGAGCTTCACGTCCGCGAGCCGGGCGATGTGTTTAACCTCGCTTCGAAAACGATCGCCCAGAACTCCGGCGCGGACGCCGGGAAGAAATTTGTGCACGAGTGGAATATTCGGCCCCCGCAAAGCTGCTCCGGTTGTCATCGATGAAACGCAAATTTTCACATCCTGAGCCATCCGAGCGCGAGCAGAGCGGTCCGAAGTATTGGCGCAGCCTCGACGAACTCGCGGACACGCCGGGCTTTCGCGCGCAACTCGAGCGGGAGTTTCCGCAGGGCGCGGCCGAGTGGGATAACGGAGATCGCCGGCACTTTTTGAAATTGATGGCGGCGTCCTTTGCCCTCGGTGGCATCGGTCTCGCCGGTTGTCGTCGTCCCGAAGAAAATATTCTCCCGTTCGGCAAGTCGGTGGAGGGAATCATTCCCGGTTTGCCGCAGTATTACGCGACGGCGATGCCGCTGCGGAAATCGGCGCTCCCCTTGCTCGCGGAAACCCATCAAGGCCGGCCGACCAAGCTGGAGGGGAATCCCACTTATGAGCCGCACGGCGGCGCGAGTTCGTTGTTGGCGCAAGCTTCGGTCTTGGATCTCTACGATCCGGATCGGGCGACCGCCCACACGAAAGCCGGCACGGTGATCGATGCGAAGGCCGTCGAGGACCTGCTCGCAACGATCAACACCACTTTCGCTGGCACGCGGGGCACGGGGCTCGCGTTCCTCGCCGAGGAGTCTTCCTCGCCGACTCGCGCGCGATTGCTCGGGCGTTTGCGCACGACGTTCCCGAACGCGGTCTGGTCTGAGTACGAGCCCGTGACCGACGAAGCGGATCCCGCGGGTGCCCGCGCGGCCTTCGGGCGCGACGTGAAACCGATTTACCGTTTCGCGAATGCGAAGGTGATTCTCTCGCTGGACGCCGATTTCCTCGGCGCCGAGGCGGGGAGCATCTACTACGCGCGCTCGTTTTCGAAGGGTCGTCGCGTGACGAAGAAGTCGGATCCGATGAACCGCCTCTATGTGGCGGAGAGCGGACTGACATTGACCGGAAGCATGGCGGATCACCGCCTGCGGTTGGGCAGCAGTCACATTCTCGCGCTGGCGGCTGCGCTGGGCGCGAAGGTGATGAGCAGCCCTCCGTTCCCGGCTTCGCTTGCTGAGGGGCTTAACTTTAAGGACAAAGACAAGTGGATCGCTGAGTGTGCGGCGGACCTGCTGGCGCACCGTGGTGAATCGTTGGTGGTCGCGGGTGCCCATCAACCGGCCGCGGTGCACGCGATCGCTCACGCGATCAATGGGTTTTTGACGAACATCGGAAAAACCGTGGACTTCGTGACCGTCCCGGCGTCCACCGCCGTTCCGATTTCCAATCTGGCGACGGCGATCAAGGGCGGCTCGGTGCGGACCTTGGTCGTTCTCGGTGGTAATCCCGTTTACAACGCTCCGGCTGATCTGGACTGGGTGACGTTGCAGGGCTCCGTCGCTGAAGTCATCCGCTTTGGACAGCACGTGGATGAAACATCTTTGCTGAAGCCGGCCGCTACGACGCACATTGCCGCGGCTCATTATTTGGAATCGTGGGGTGACGCGCGAACCGTTGATGGGGTGGTCGTGCCGATCCAGCCGATGATCCTGCCCTTGTTCGGCAGTCTCACGGAGAACGAGGTCCTCGCCCGTATTGTCGGTGAACCGAATTCCGATCCGTACGCGCTCGTCAGCACGACCATCGCGGGACTCGCGGGCCGTCCGGTGGAGCAGGTGATGACGAAGTTTCTCCATGACGGATTGCTGGAAGGTTCGGCCTATCCGGTCACGGCGGTCACCTTTAACCCTCAGGGAGTGGGAGCGTTTTTCGCCAATGCGCCGAAGGCGGGTGCGCTTTCGAAGGAAAACCTCGAGGTGCGTTTTGTCCGTGATTGCAAGGTCGATGACGGCCGCTTCGGCAACAACGGCTGGCTGCAGGAATGTCCCGAGCCGATCACAAAAATCTCTTGGGATAATGTGATTCAGATCAGTCCCAAGCTGGCGAAGGAACTGAATATCGAGCCAAAGGGTTCGATGATCCAGGTGGCGCGGAAAGAAGAGAACGATTTTTCCATCGGCAAGGAAAACGCCCGCGTGTTCGAGCTGAAGGTCGGCGGAAGGACCATTTCGGGCCCGGTGCACATTCAGCCCGGTGTTTCGGATTACACGGTCATTGTTCCCCTCGGCTATGGCCGCTCGGTCAAACATCTCCGGATCGCCAACGGGGCGGGTTTTAATGCTTATCCCCTTCGCTCGAGCGCGGCGATGCACATGGCGACCGGCGCCACGCTGACCGATACCGGCAAGCGCTCGCTTCTGGCCAATGTGCAGGAGCACTGGTCCATGGAAGGCCGCGACATCGTGCGCGAAGCCAATTACGAGGGAACGAACAGCTACCAGGAAAACCCCGCGTTCGTGAACAGCATCGGCATGGAGTCGCATACTCCGCCGGTGTACGGTGCGGAAGGCGCAAAGCTCTCATTGGCGACCAAGTCGACCGACACTCCTCGCGGTCAGTCGCTCTACAGCCATCCGAATTTCGACTCTGTTCATCAGTGGGGCATGGTGATCGACATGAACACCTGCATTGGCTGCAACGCCTGTGTGGTGGCCTGTCAGGCGGAAAACAATATTCCGATCGTCGGCAAAGATCAGGTCGCCCGCGGCCGCGAGATGCACTGGATCCGCATCGACCGTTATTATTCGAGTGGCACCATCGAGGCCGGGGCGTTCGGCGGTGAAGGCAATAAAGAGCTGCCGGAGGATCCGCAGGTTTCGCTGCAGCCGATGACCTGTCAGCATTGTGAAACGGCGCCGTGCGAAACGGTGTGTCCGGTCAATGCGACGGTTCATGACGACGAGGGCCTGAACACGATGGCTTACAATCGCTGCATCGGTACGCGCTATTGCGCGAACAACTGCCCTTACAAGGTGCGCCGGTTTAATTTCTTCGATTACAACCAGCGCCAGCTCGACAGCCTTTACCTGAGCCAGCTCGGCCCGAAGGGGATGCCGGAGCTCGTGAAAATGGTGAAGAACCCGGAAGTGACCGTGCGCATGCGCGGGGTCATGGAGAAGTGCACCTATTGCGTGCAACGCATCCAGAACGGGAAGATCCGCCACAAAGTTAAGATGGCGAAAGCGGGTAATCCTTCAGCCATTGAGGTTCCGGATGGCACGATCAAAACCGCGTGTGAACAAACCTGCCCGGTGGACGCCATCGTCTTTGGCAACATTCGCGACGCAAACAGCGCGGTCTCGAAGGCCAAGGCGCGTGAGCAGGATTTTGCGGTGCTCGGTTATCTCAACACCCGCCCTCGCACCACCTATTCGGCGAAGCTGCGGAATCCGAATCCCAAGATGCCGGATTACAACGCGCTCCCGCTGAGCCGGATCGAGTACGACAAAAAGAATCATCCCGCCAGTCACGAAGCGCATCCGGCAGGTGCCCACGGTGGAGCAGGGGAGAGCGCTCCGCATGCCGCGCCCGGCGAAAAGAAGAAGGAAGCCAGCCACGGGATGTCCGATGCGATCAAACGTCTGGGAGGACTTAGCTAATGGCTCACGCTGAACACGCCGCCGACGCACCGGCGATTCTCGACGAAGTTCGACCCGCGGTGATTCCGCGAGCGGTCCTGGTCGCGAACAATCGCAGCTTTTCTTGGATCACGGAAAAAATCTGCGGCATCATCGAGGCCAAGACCCCGAGGTGGTGGTGGTACTGCTTCGGTGTCGCGTGCCTTGTCGCGTCGTTCACCGTTGCCGGTCTGATTTATCTGGTCGCGACGGGCGTCGGGGTTTGGGGTCACGCGAATCCGGTCAACTGGGCTTGGGACATCGTTAATTTCGTTTTCTGGATCGGTATCGGACACGCGGGAACACTCATCTCCGCGATCTTGTGTCTCCTGCGGCAGAAGTGGCGCACCTCGATCAATCGTGCGGCCGAGGCGATGACGATCTTCGCGGTCGTCTGCGCGGCGATCTTCCCGGTCTTCCACGTCGGTCGTATCTGGTACGCCTGGTTCCTGTTCCCGATCCCGAACTCGAACTACATCTGGCAGAATTTCCGTTCACCGCTGGAGTGGGACGTTTTCGCCGTCTCGACCTACGGAACGGTTTCGGTGCTCTTCTGGTACATCGGTCTGATCCCCGACCTCGCGGTGTTGCGCGATCGTTTCTACGCCGCCGGCAATAAATTCCGCTCCTTCCTCTACGGACTTTTCGCGATGGGCTGGCGCGGTTCGAACCGCCACTGGAGCAACTACGAGATGGCCTATCTGATCCTCGCGGGTGTTTCGACGCCGCTGGTGCTTTCGGTGCACACCATCGTTTCGTTCGACTTCGCGGTTTCTTTGCTGCCGGGCTGGCACACCACCATCTTCCCGCCGTACTTCGTGGCGGGCGCCATCTTCTCCGGCTTCGGCATGGTGCTGACGCTGATGCTGCCGCTCCGCGCCGTGTACAAGCTCGAGGATCTCATCACGCAGTACCACATCGACTGCATGTGTAAGATCACCTTGGCGACCGGCACGATCGTTGGCTACGCGTACGCGATGGAGTTCTTCATCGCGTGGTACGGCGCGAATCCGTACGAGGGCTTCGCGTTCATCAATCGCGCGTTCGGCCATTACGCCTGGGCTTACTGGATCATGATTTCGTGCAACGTGATCACGCCGCAGTTCTTCTGGTTCAAGGCGGTGCGCAACAACACCACGCTGGTGTGGGTGCTCTCGATCTTCGTGAACGTCGGCATGTGGTTCGAGCGCTTCGTCATCATTGTGACTTCGTTGGCGCGCGATTTCCTGCCCTCGAGCTGGGGCTACTACAGTCCGTCCATCGTGGAAATCTTCACCTTCTTCGGGACGTTCGGTGTCTTCTCGGTGCTGTTCCTCCTTTTCATTCGCTTCCTCCCGATCATGCCGATGGCGGAATTGAAGGCCGTCACGCCGCAGGCGGACGTGCATAGGGATCCCGATCACGAGGCGGTTCATACAACCGGCTTTGGCGATCCGGCAAACGTGCAGCAAAGCGGAGCGAGCCACTAAACGACCATGGCTGCACCCTCATACGGTTTGATCGCCACGTTTGACACCACTCCGGCGCTTTATCACGCGGCGGAGCAAGTGCGCGATGCCGGTTACAAGAACTGGGATTGCATCACGCCATTCCCCGTGCACGGCCTCGACAAGGCGATGGGCCTGAAACGCTCAATCGTGCCGCGCATTTCACTCACCGGCGGCATCACGGGTTTTTGCACCGGGATGACGATGATTTGGTGGACCAACCAGTACGACTATCCCCTCGTCGTGGGCGGGAAACCGTTCTTCAGCCCGATGTTCGCGTTTCCGGTGAGCTATGAGCTCACCATTCTGTTCACTGCGTTCGCGACGATCATCGGCATGTTCGTGGTGAATGGCCTGCCGATGCATTACCACCCGGTTTTGAAATACGACCAGATCAAGCGCGGCATGGACGACACGTTCTTCATCGTGATCGAGGCGAGTGATCCGCGTTTCAATCTCGCAAACACCAAGGCCCTGCTCGAGAAGGCCGGCGGCACGGAAATCAAGGAGCTGGAAGCCTGAGCCATGCGCAACGTTTACCTGGTTACCCTTTTTCTGGTAGTGCTCATCGTGTCCGTCTTCGGATTCCGTGGGCAGATCTTCACGACGCCACCGATCGACGTCTTCCCTGAGTGGGCTTTCCCCGGGATGAAGCGCCAGCCGAAATTCCGTCCGCAATCGGCGAGCCTGTTCTTCGCTGACGGCCGCGCCGACCGGCTGCCGCCTCCGGGTGTGGTACAGGCCGATGCGCCCACGGCTTACGCCACGGCGCGCGAACGGACCGCCGATCAGCTTTATCTGAGCGAGCAGTTCAACCGTGGGAAGGATGCACAGGCGCAGTTCGCCGCGGGTTTTCCCGCTGGTGTGACGATTGACCGTCCCTTCCTCGATTTGGGGCGCGCGCGTTATACGACCTATTGCACCCCCTGCCATGGCATGGTCGGGGATGGTAATGGTATCACCAAGCAATACGGCATGGGGACAACGCCGACCTATCACGACGACCGGCTGCGCAAGATGCCGGAGGGTGAGATCTACAACACCATCGTGAACGGCAAAAATACCATGCTCCCTTACGCTGATAAGCTGACGCCGCATGAGCGCTGGGCGGTGGTGGCTTACGTGCGGGCATTGCAACGCACCCAACTCGGCACGGTCGCGGATGTGCCGGCGGCACAAAAATCAGAGCTAGGCATCCCATGAGCACCCAAGCCGCTTCTTTGCCTGCCGCCTTGGCGAGCGACCACTCCTCGACTGCTTCACAAGCGAGCCGGGCCCTCATTTTTGGTGGCGTTGGTCTCGCGCTCACTGCGGTCGGAGTGGTGGTCTCGCCGGATAAACACGGCGTCGTCCTCTCTTATCTGGTGGGGATCACTTATTGGACGGCGATCACGATCGGGATGCTGCTGATGATTTTGATTCATCATATCGTTGATGCGTCCTGGTCGGCGGTGATCCGGCGCCAATGGGAACACGGCCTCGCGGCGTTCAAGTGGCTGTTCGTGCTTTTCCTGCCGCTGCTGATTCTTGCCTGGGTCAAACCCGGCTTCGTGTGGCCGTGGATGGATTTGGGCCATGAGCTGCATGGCCACGGCACCGTCGGCGAGGATGTGCTCTATTTGAAGAAGGCGAGTTTCCTGAACCTGAACATGTTCACAGGAATGACGCTGGCGTTTTTCGCGATCTGGGTCGGGCTGTCTCACTTCCTGCGGAAGGCGTCATTTACCCAGGACGTCGATGGCGATGCAAAGTGGACGTTTGCGAACCGGCGTAACGCCGCGATCGGCCTGCCGCTCGCCGCACTTACGCTGACTTTTGCCGCGATCTATTGGGTCAAGAGTCTCGAGTATCACTGGTTCTCCACGATGTACGGGGTGTGGTTCTTCGCGAACTGCGCGCGCGGCGCCCTCTGCGTGGGCGTGCTCATGATGGTGTGGCTGTACAACCGCGGCGATTACCGCGGGATCATCAACAAGAACCATTTTCACAGCATCGGTCAGCTCATGCTGGCGTTCACGGTCTTCTGGGCGTACGTGACCTTCTCGCAGTATTTCCTGATCTGGAACGCGAACGTCCCGGAGGAAACCTTCTGGTACAATCTGCGTGAGTTGAATCACGACGGCTCCACCAATCAATGGTGGTACGTCGGTCTCTACGGGATCCTCTTCGGCCATTTCTTCATCCCGTTCTTCGCGCTGCTTTCGTATCGCTTCAAGGTCACTCATCACATCATCCGGCGCATCGCGCTCTGGACGCTCGCGATCATCCTCGTGGACATGTGCTACAACATCCTGCCGGCGTTGAAGGACGAGCACGGTGATTCCCTCCCGTTCTTCTCGATCAACCTGCTGTGGGTACTCACGTCCGTCGTTGGGGTCGGTGGCGTCTGTGTCTGGGCCTATTTGAAGAGCTTCCCGACGACGAAACTCATTCCGATCCGCGACCCCCGTATCACCGAGAGCCTGACCCACCATGAGTGATCTCTCCTCCCACGACACTCCGCGCCCGGTTTCGCTGTTCACCGTGTTCGCGATCTTCTTCTTGTTCGCGGCCTTTCTGTTGGTCCTGAAGTATGTGTATCTGCCGCATCGCACGGGCACTTTTTCGGGCGACGGCATTCGCACCGCCCAACAACGGGAACAGATCCTGGTTGATTTGCGAAAAAAGGAGGACGAGCTGGCCACGAAGTATGGTTGGGTCGACCAGAAATCCGGCGTCGTCCGCCTCCCGATCGAGCGGGCGGTCGAGCTCACCGTTCAGCAATACGGCACGAAGAAATAAATTTCCGAGATGATCACTGCTCCGATTCACGCCAGCTCTGCTCCGATCCAGCGGACGCCTTCGGCCGAAATTACCGCGGCTGACACCGGCAGCCGCGGACCCTTGCTGCTGCTGGTTTGCGCGGCCGCGAAATGGCTGATCATCAGCGGGGTGTTGGCGCTCATCACCTCGATCCAACTTTTCAAGCCGGCGTTTTTGGCGGACTGCTCCTGGCTCACCCATGGTCGCGCGGAAGCCATGCGTGAATCCGTCTTTATTTATGGGTGGGCTGCGAATGCGGGACTGGCGGTCGCTCTCTGGGTGCTGGCTCGTCTAGGCGGCTCACCCCTGCGGGCTGGCAACTGGGTCATCGTCGGGACGGTTTTCTGGAATCTCGGCCTGCTGGCCGGGCTCGTCGGGATCGCCCTTGGCGACGCGACGTCCCTCTCGTTTCTCGAGCTGCCGCGTTACGTCCAGCCCTTGATGCTGGTGGCGTATGGCGCGATGGCGGTGGCAGGCGTGCTGGCTTGGGCAGGACGGCGGACCGACGGGACATTCGCGTCGCAATGGTATGCGGTCGCGGCGCTCTTTCTCTTCCCGTGGATTTTCTCCATCGCTCAGGTGATGCTGCTGTTTGCCCCGGTACGCGGGACCCTGCAGACGATTGTGGCGGGATGGTATGTGCAGGGGGCATGGACGCTGTGGCTCGCCCCGCTTGCGCTTTCCGGCGCGTATTATCTCGTCCCGAAAATTACCGGCCGCGCGATTCCGAGCTACTTCTTTTGGACGGCGCTGAGTTTTTGGACGCTCGTGGTGGTCGGTGCCTGGACCGGTGGACGGCACCTCGTCGGCGGGCCGGTTCCGGCGTGGATTCCCAGCGTGGCGATCGTCTCGTGCTCCTTGCTCCTCTTTCATTATTTCATGGTTTTCCTGAATCTGCGGGGCGCGTTTGGTGGCGGAGGAATTGCGCTCAAATTCGTTTCGTTCGGCTTGGTCGCTTACGTGCTCGGTGGCGTCACCGATTCCATCACCTCCATGCGCGCGGTCGCGAAGATCACCCAGTTCACGCACTTCGCCGTCGCGCAGCAGCAGCTCGCGGTATTCGGCGCCGCTTCGATGATGTTTTTCGGTGCTCTTTATTATTTGGTGCCGCGCGTCTCGGGCCGCGCTTGGGCCTCGGCAGCATTGGTTCGCGGGCATTTTTTCCTGATGTCGCTCGGCATCATGCTTCTCGTGGCCAGCCTCACCGTGGCGGGTTGGATCCAAGGCCACGCGCTCAATGAAGCCGCCATGGTTGACGGCAAGCTGGTGCTGGCGAGTTTCGCTGAGATCGCGGCGCGCACGCAGACGCCCTTGATGGCGGCGGCGGCGGCCAATGGCATTCTTTTGCTCGGGTCGCTGATTTTTGCCGTCAATCTCCTGCGGACGGCGTTCTCCCGCGCTGGTACGGTGCCGGTCACTGATCTGCTCCGGCCGACGTCGACGATGGAGGCTCCTGCGCTATGAAAAACGGCCCGGTCTTTTTTCTCGGTCTTTTCGGGGCAATGGCCCTTTCCTGGGGCAGCATCATGCTGGCCAATCACCAGCTCGGCACGCTGGCCCCGCATTTCGACGAGAACGAAGGAAAAGCCTTCCCCGAGCGCTCGTCTGGCATCGCGGGGCGCGGCCAGCTGGTTTACGCGGATCTGGGGTGCGCCGCCTGCCATACGCAGCAAGTGCGACGTCCTGATTTCGGCACCGACCAAGCTCGAGGCTGGGGCGAGCGCCAGAGTTTCGCGCGCGATTATATCCATCAAACCCGCGTTCAGCTGGGCGAATCGCGCGTTGGCCCGGATCTCGCAAACCTCGCCGGCCGTAAAACGCCGCCGGACGCGGAGGATCTCACCAATTTGCTGTATGCCGGGAAGACGTTGGACCCGCAGAGCAAGAGCCAGCATCCCACCTACAAATTCCTGTTCGAGACGCGCGAAGTGGTCGGGCAACGCGCGGCGAACGCGGTGAAGGTCGCGAATCTCGCCCCCGGAATGCAGGTCGTGCCCACCGAGCGCGCCAGGGCACTCATCACTTATCTGCTGAGCTTGAACAACAGTTACGCCTACCCCAGCGAGACGGCTTGGAACACGGTCGCCGCCGTGGCGAAAGAAGGGGAACACAAAGCGCCTGACGCCAAAGGAGGCGCCGACGCCAAGGCTGCTCCTGCCAAGGAGGCCGGACACAAATGAGCACACCCGCAAATCAAGATCCCCGCGCTGATCAAGCCGCGGTCACGGACGAAAGCCTGCTGGCGGTCCATGAAAAGCTGCTCGGCAAGCAGCCAGACGAGAATGCGAACTACAGCCTGATGCCGCTGGTGCTGCTCTTCGTTTTTAGCGGCCTGATCTTTTGGGCCGGTACTTATCTGAATCGTTATTCCGGCCAGTTCGACCCCGGCATTTTCAACGAAAATGCGCTGTCAACCAAGGGGGCAGTCGTCGCGGCGCCCCCCCAGGATCCGATGAAGGTCGGTGCCAGCGTTTATGCGGTCACCTGCGCAAACTGTCATTTGGCGACTGGTCTGGGTCAAACGGGGACGATTCCACCGCTCGCGGAATCAGAGTGGGTGACGGGCTCTGAAGAGCGCTTAGTCCGGATCGCACTGTATGGCGTGATGGGCCCCATCAAGGTTAAGGGGACGGATTTCAACGGTGTGATGCCGCCTCACGGAAAAGTTCCCGGATCGCCTTATAACCTGACGGATGAGCGCGTCGCAGCGGTGCTCACCTACGTTCGCCAATCTTTTGGAAACAATGCGCCTGCGATTACTGGTGTGCAGGTCGCGGCGATTCGCGGCAAAGAAGGCGAGCGCAAGGCGATGACCCAAGACGAGCTCATGAAGATGCCCTGAGCTTCGCCCGAGTAAGGTTTGAGGATATTAGATCGGCCCGGCACCTGCCGGGCTTTTTTTTGACGCGATAAATTGCCGGGATCAGGCCCGAAATTGATCGGATGGACTCACGGTGCGGTGATGCGATGGATTACTCCCCGAGTTTTTTTCGGGGCACGAGGTAGTTCTGCACATAGTCCTGCACCGCCTCTCCGAGCGGAGTGATCTCGGAGCCATAGCCGGTCTCGAGCAATTCCTCGATATTGGCTTGGGTGTAATACTGGTACTTGTCGCGGAGTACGTCCGGCATTTCGATGAACTCGATGACAGGCTCGCGATCGAGCGCGGCGAAAATCGCGTTCGCCAAGGTGACCCACGTGTTGGCCTGACCGCTTCCCATGTTGTGCAGGCCGCTCGCGTTCTTCCCGGCCTCCGCGAAATGAATCGTCATCTCGACGGCATCCTTCACGTACAGAAAGTCCCGCATCTGTTCACCGTCGCGGAACTCAGGCTTGTAGCTCTTGAACAACTGAACTTTTCCCGTGGTGAGGATCTGTTGGTAGGCTTTGTTCACGAGGGAGCGCATGTCGCCTTTGTGATCTTCGTTGGGGCCAAAGACGTTGAAGTATTTTAACCCGACGATCCGGTCCAACCAGCCCTGCCGCTGCGCGTAGAGGTCGAACAGATGCTTCGAGTACCCGTACATGTTGAGCGGGCGAAGCGACTGCAGGTCTTCGTTGCGATCGTCCATCCCTTGCGCCCCGTCGCCATAAGTCGCCGCCGAGGAGGCGTAGATAAATCGCGCGCCCTGATCGAGCGCCCAAGCCGCCAGCTCTTTCGTGGCGTTGTAGTTGTTGCTGATGAGATAGGACGCGTTTTTCTCCGTGGTCGAAGAACAGGCGCCCAGGTGAAACACGGTGGAAAATTTTCCATAGCCCGTCGGCTTCTGGCGCAAATTGTCCCGGAACGAATCGGCCTCGACGTAGGTGGCGAATTTCAGCGGCACCAAGTTTTTCCACTTTTCGTCGCTGCCGAGGAAGTCGGTGACGACGATATCGGTGTGCCCGCGATGATTGAGCGCCCAAATCAACGCGCTGCCGATGAAGCCCGCGCCACCCGTGACCAAAATCCGACCGTTGAGAGTGCTCATGCGGGGAGTTATTCGCAGAATCCCGAACCGGCGAAAGCACGAAATTCCCCGTCTGCGTGTGGGCGGGGTGCCCTCACCCCGCTACCGCGTACGACCGTCCATTGCGGGGTGAGGGCACCCCGCCCACATTTTCGGAGGCCGGCGCGCGGGCGAGCTTAAGAGTCTTTCGAGAGCTCGACCGATCTCGCTGTAGCGGTGCCCACGGTGTCGCGAATCAAATCGCGAAAATTGCCGGCCGCCATTCTCTGCAGCCCGGCGTAAGTCGTGCCGTTGGGGGACGTGACCTGATTGCGCAGTTCCTCGGCTTCCACGGTGCTTCGCTCGAGAAGCTTGGCTGAACCCAGCAGGGTTTCGATCGCCAGCATCTTGGCCGTGGCGAGGTCGAGTCCGACGGCGACACCCGCATCGCGCAGCGCAGCGGCAAATTCGAAAACGTACGCGGGGCCGCTTCCGCTCAATCCGGTGACGGCGTCCAGTTGCTCTTCCCGCAGTTCGACGGTTTTTCCCAAGGCACCGAGGATCTGGCCGACGAGCTTTTTGTCGGCGTCAGTCAGCGGCATGTTCGCCGACCATGCGGTTACCCCGGCTCCGATTTGCCCAGGAGTGTTGGGCATGGCACGCACGACATTGCGCGCTTTTGGAAACGTCCCGACGAGCCGGTTGAGGCGTTTCCCCGCCAGGATCGAGAGGACGAGTTTACCCGCGGTGAGTTCGACGAGTCGCGGATCGAGGGAAGCAAGCTGCTGCGGTTTGCAGGCGAGGACGACCGCGTCAGCTCCCATCAGAAGCCCCGCGAGATCCTCATGGGCGGCGATTCCTGTGCGCGTGGCGAGTTCGCGGGCAGTGTTGTCGGGACCGCTGGTACAGGCGAGGTCGCCCGGCTTGGCGCCGCCTTGGGAGAGAAGACCGTCAACCATGGCCGAAGCCATGCGCCCTGCACCGAGGAAAGAGATTTTCGCCATAAGCGGGGATCGTGTCGCCCCGCGGGGGAGCGTCACCCGGTGCTCTGCTGGCGCAACTTTTTTTCCACGGGATGAACCAGGATCGCGGTGGTTCCGCCGGAGATATTGTCGGCCATCGTCACCTCGCCGCCCAGATTGCGGAAAGCGTGACGCGCCACGGTCAAACCCATGCCCACGCCGACGGTGTGCTTCGAGCTCACGAACGGCTCGAACATTTTGTCGCGGATGTCCTCGGCGATTCCGCGTCCCGAGTCGTTGATCCGGATCTCCACAAATTTCCCTTCGCCGCGCATCTCGATCAGTCGCGTTTGAATTGAAATGGGCCGCGGCTCGATCCGCTTCGGATCGTAGGATTCCCACGCGTTAATCAGCACGCGCGAAAAAACCTCCTCAAAGATTTCGTAGTTCGTCTCGATCATCAGTTCGCCGAGAGGATTGTCCACGGTGACGGTGGCGTTGAGACCGTAGTCCGATTGGAAACGACCGATACCACCTTCCAGCTGGTGCTGAAGACTCGCTTTGACGAGCGGCGGCCGCGATTTCACCACGAGCGAGCTGAGCTGCTTGATGATGACAACGATGCGGCTGACCGCTTCCTCGACATGCTGGGCATTCTTCCGCACTTGGTCCGGCTTGTCGTAGTAGGCCTTCACCAAATCCAGGTAACCGATGACGACCCCGAGGAGATTGTTCAGATTGTGGGCGATTCCCTGCGTGACCGCGCCAATCGTCGCGGCTTTCCGGGCCTCCTCGAGCCGTCGCTGAAGATCGACGACCTGGCGGTTGGCGGCGACGACCCGCAGCTGGGTTTGCACCCGGGCCATCGTCTCATCGAGATCGATGGGCTTGGTGATGTAGTCGACCGCTCCCACGCCCAAGCCTTCGAGTTTCGCTTCCTTGTTCGTTCTCGCGGTGATGAAGATAATCGGGATGGACCGCGTGTCTTCGTGCGCTTGAAGGCGTTGGCACACTTCGATGCCATCCATATCGGGCATCATCACGTCGAGCAGGATGAGATCCGGCTTCTCCTTCGCGGTGGCCTCCAGCGCTTCAGCCCCGTTCGTCGCCGTAAGAACGCGGATCCCCTCGCGCTCAAGTTTGCGTTTCAGCAGCTGAACATTGATGGGTTGGTCATCAACGACCAGGATGCACGGGGTTGCCATTGCGGGGGAGGAGAATGAAAACGATCGGTCCCCGCAAGCGAAGGTGAACGTGATGTTACCGTCGGGCGCTCAGTTGATGCGCTTTCACGGTATTTTTCATCAACATGGCGACGGTCATCGGGCCGACGCCGCCGGGCACGGGCGTGATCTTGCTGACCAAGGGGGCAACCGCGGCGAAGTTCACATCGCCCGTTAGACGATAACCCGTCTTCTTGGACGCGTCTGCCACCCGGTTGATGCCGACATCGATGATCACGGCCCCGGGTTTGATCATGTCGGCGGTGACAAAATCCGGACGGCCAATCGCGGCGATCAAAACATCCGCCTGCCTGGTGAGTGCGGAAAGATTGCTGGTGCCGGAATGGCAGATCGTGACCGTCGCGTTTGCGCCGGCTTTCTTCTGCAGCGCCAGCAGCGCGACCGGCTTGCCGACAATCAGCGAACGACCGAGCACGACCACGTGCTTGCCTTTGAGATCCACGCCGCTCCGGGCGAGGAGTTCCATGATCCCTGCGGGGGTACAGGCAACGAAGCCGGTGGGATCCTCCTGCGCGACTTTGCCCAGATTGATCGTGTTGAAACCATCGACGTCTTTCTCCGGGGCGACGCGACGAAACGTGGCGACTTCATCGATATGTTTGGGAAGGGGGGACTGGACCAGGATGCCGTCGACTCCGGGATCGGCGTTGAGCTGATCGAGGATTTGGAAGAGCTCGGCCTGAGTGATGGTGACCGGAGGAAGAATCACGCGACTCTCGATCCCGATCTCCAGCGAGGTTTTTTCTTTTTTCCGCACGTAGGAAACCGACGCGGGATCGTCTCCAACGCGGACGAGCGCAATGCAAGGCTTGCGCCCCGGCATCATCGCGACTTCCGCTTTCAATTCCGCGACGATGGTTTCCGCGATTTTGTTTCCGTCGATCAGCTGCATGGGCCGGCAAGTAGCGGGTAGCGAGTAGTGGGTAGCGAGTAGAAAAACGGCGCGCGTGCGAGCGATCTCATGCTCGCTAGTCGCTACCCACTACTCGCTACCTCGGCTCCCTTACTTCAGCTGCAGGCTTTCGACTTGGATCAGGATGTCTTTGCCGTCGGGCGAAGCTTTGGCGGCGCCGTACACGACCACCATATGATCCGCGAATTTTTCGATCTGCTCGATCTGAAGAAGTTTTGAAATATCCAGGTAGGCGTAACGTTTGCCGGCGTTATCATTCAGCGCCCAATCATAAGGCCGCCGGGGGGCAAGCGGCCGTCGCGTGGAAACGAATCGGCCTTGAAACAAGCGCGGTAACGAACTGCCGGCGCCATCGCCGAGATTCATGGTTGCGGCGGGCTGACCCGGAGCGGCTGCACGTGCCATCGGTGGCATCGGCGAACTCATCGGGGCGGGAGCTGGGTTGGAGGGTGCGGCAACCGCTGGAGCGTTCGCCATGGCGGGAAGCGCAGGTGCGGGAGCGCCGATGCGGATGTAGCCAACAATTCTCTTCTCGAGAATGACGCGTGACCATTTTCCGAGCACGCCGTCGATCGTCGTCTTATCGCTCTTGTCAGCGACCGTGAGTACGCCGGCTTCTGGTTTCGGTGCGAGATAGAGGGAGGCGCCGGGCACCACATCCAAGCTCTTCGTGAGGTCCTTGTTTTGCACGTAGGCCGTATGGGGTCCGGGCAGTTCGACCGCCATCCATCCGCTCGGTACGATCGGTGCCTGGGTCGCGACGGGCTCGGTGCCCGCCTTCAGAAAAGTGACCGAAGGGGATTTGTCGTCCGGCTTGGTGTGCACCGCAGTCGTGGCGGTGAGAGGCGCGGCGAAAGCAGCTGCAGAAGTGGCCGTAATCAGCGCGGCGAGCGCGAGGAGTTTAGTCTTCATGGGAGGAGGAAACGGGAACAGTGGTTGAGGCGCGGCTGCGTGCCACAGATGCAATGGTGGCTTCGATGTCGGCATGCGGGGTCAGCGGATGATGAAAAAGCGTTTCGATTTCTCCGGGCGTCAACTTTTTCATCGCGCGAATCGGGATTCCTTTTAGGCGAAACCCGCCGATTTGGTAACGCCGGAGTCGCTTCACGTCGTAGCCGAGCGTGGTGAACAGCAGCCGGATTTCGCGCTTTTTCCCGTGGTGCATGTGCACGTCGAGATTGGTCGCGTCACCCGAGGGACTCGGATGAATCAGGGCCGCGCGCTCGACCTTCAGACGCTCGCCTTCGAAGACGATTCCTTTGATCAGCAGGGGCAGGCGTTTCGACGGAAAAGGTTTTTCCAAGATGACGTGATAGCGTTTCACCACCACGTTCGACGGATGCATCAACCGGTGAGCGAGATCGCCATCCGTGGTCAGGATGACGAGTCCTTCGCTGTCTTTGTCGAGCCGTCCCGCACAAAAGAAACGATACTTCGCGAACTCGCGCGGAAGCACGGTGAAGACGGTTTCCGGATTATGGGGGTCGTCATTCGAGCAGACGAGGCCGCGCGGCTTGTGCATCGCCAGCGTGATGCGCGGCTGGGGTGTGGCGCGGATGGATTTTCCCTGGGTCGTGATGCGGTCCTCCCCCGGGATTACTTTTTGGCCAAGCTTTGCCACCGTCCCATTCACCCAAACCTGGCCCTGGGCGATCAGCGCCTCAGCGGACCGGCGCGAGCAGATGCCGGCATCAGCGAGATATTTTTGCAGGCGGATCGGTTCGGCGGATGACATGAACAACGGAGTGGGCGGGAAATCGCAGGACGCTGCAAGCCTGCGCGCTGACGCGAAAGCGGCTTGCCAGTCTGCGCCGTCGATATCTCCTTGCGCGCAATCATGTCTGCTCCTGCTGACGGCTCGGCTTATTCCAAAGACCATCCCTTTCCCGCGAAGATCACCGAAAATCGCATCCTCACGAAGGCCGGTTCCGCGAAAGAAACGCGGCACTTCGTGGTCGACCTCACCGGCAGCGGACTGCACTACGAAGCCGGCGACTCGCTGGGAATTTTCCCCGCGAATCGTGAGAACGAAGTCGGAGAGTTGCTCACCCTCCTGGGAGCATCGGGGAACGAGCTGGTTTCTCCTCCGATGCTGAAACTCGCGGCACCGATATCCTTGCGCGAAGCGCTCACCTCACGACTCACGCTCGCGAGTCCCACGCCAAAGATCATCGGCACGCTTGCCGCCAAGGCCACGCATCCCGACGAAAAAGCGAAACTCACCGGTTTGCTCGCGCCCGAAGCGAAGGAAGTGCTGACGACGTTCCTCGACGAGCGGGAATACGTGGACCTGTTGGCAGAATTTCCGAGTGCGAAGCTGACGCCGCAGGAGTTCGTGGACCATTTGCGCAAGCTGATGCCGCGGCTCTATTCGATCGCGTCTTCACCGCGGGTTTTTCCCACGGAAATTCACCTCACGGTCGCCGTGGTGCGGTACGAAACGAACGGCCGCGATCGGGTGGGAGTTGCCTCGACGTTCCTGGCGGATCGGGTGCAAGTCGGCACGACCGCGACGCCGGTCTTCGTGTCGCATTCGCACTTCGGTCCTCCGGAGGACGGGGCGAAAGATGTCATTATGGTGGGTCCCGGGACGGGCATCGCGCCGTTTCGCGCTTTCGTGCAGGATCGCGCTGCAAGTGGCGCGACGGGGCGCAACTGGGTTTTCTTTGGCGACCAAAAGCACGCGACGGATTTTCTCTACGGCGACGAGTGGCTCGATTACGTCGCCAAAAAGCAGGTAACCCGGCTGGACCTCGCCTGGTCGCGCGATCAGATCCAGAAAATTTACGTGCAGGATCGGATGCGGGAAAACGCGGCCGAACTCTGGGCTTGGTTGCAGGGTGGCGGCTCTTTCTACGTGTGCGGTGACGCCAAGCGGATGGCCAAAGATGTCGACGTCACCTTGCACGACATCATCGCCGAGCAGGGCAAAATGGACCCCGTCGCCGCGGCCGATTACGTGAAGCAGCTCAAGAAAGAAAAGCGCTACCAACGAGACGTGTATTGATTTCGGATTTTCGCAGCTCGATTTTCGGTTGCTGCGGGAACGCAGTCCCTGTCCGCTCACGAGTTCGAAAATCGAGAATCCAAAATCGAAAATCCCCTCATGCTTACTTTCACCAAAAAAACCGCCCTCGTCACCGGCGCGGGTCGTGGCATCGGCAAAGCCATTGCCGAGCTGCTCGCGCGTAACGGTGTGGCCGTGATCTGCGTTTCCAAGTCGGCGGATTCCTGCGGTGCAACGGCGGCCGGCATCGTCGCCGCCGGCGGCAAGGCGACTGCGCTCGCGGTCGACGTCGCTGACGGTGCTGCGATCGCAAAAGCCGCCGAGCAGCTCCTGTCGGCCTTTCCGGTCATCGATATTCTCGTCAACAACGCCGGCATCACTCGCGATGGCCTGCTTTTCCGCATGAGCGAAGCAGATTGGAACGATGTTATCGGGACGAATCTCACGAGCTGCTTTCACTGGACGAAGCTGCTCGGCCGTCCCATGACGCGGGCGCGTTGGGGACGGATCGTGAACATCACGTCCGTCAGTGGGATTCTGGGTAACGCGGGACAGGCTAATTATTCGGCGGCAAAGGCGGGGATGATTGGGCTTACGAAAACGCTCGCACGGGAGTTTGCCGGCCGAAGCGTCACGGTGAATGCCGTCGCGCCCGGCTTCATCAAGACCGACATGACCACCGAGTTCGTCAACAATCCGGAAGTTTCTGCGAAGATCCTGGAGGCGGTTCCGCTCAAGCGATTCGGCGAAGCGGCTGATATCGCGAATCTCGTCGCTTATCTTTGTTCCGAAGAGGCCGGATACATCACCGGACAAGTTTTTGCCGTTGACGGCGGGATGGCGATGTGAACCCTCCGGCAACCCCGTACTTTCCGAAAATGGCCGACCAAAAAACTATCGAACAACGCGTCAAAGAGATCATCGTGAACCAGCTCAACGTGAACGAAGAGCAAATCACGCCGACCGCCTCTTTTCTGGATGATCTGGGCGCCGATTCGCTCGACACGGTCGAGTTGATCATGGCCTTCGAAGAAGAATTTAAGGACGAAATTAAGGGTGAAATTCCCGAATCGGACGCTGAAAAACTCCAGACAGTTGGTCAGGTGATCGACTACATCAAGGCGAAGGCCGGCGCGGCCTGAGTTTCCTCCTGTAAAGGCTTTGGCGTTCTGCCCGAATCGATCCGGCAGGACGCCTTTTTTGTTTCTTCGGATCAATCGTCGGCTCGTTCCGCTACATGGAAACTTCCTCATCGTCCTCTCGAGTGGTCGTCACCGGGTTGGGAGTGGTGACATCGCTGGGCCACGACGTGGAAACATTTTGGAGCAGTTTGACCGCGGGCCGTTGCGGGATTCGGCGGGTTTCACTTTTCGATCCCAGCGATTTCGCGTCCCAGATCGGTGCGGAAGTGCGCGATTGGGAGGCAGCGCAGCACATGGATCCGAAAGAGGCGCGTCGGAATGACCGATATACCCACTTTGGTTTCGTGGCGGCGCGACAGGCGGTGCAGGATTCCGGCCTGCAAATGGCGCAGGAGGACGGTGATCGCGTCGGCGTCATCATCGGCTCGGGGATCGGCGGCATGTTTACCTACGAGTCACAGCTCAAGGTCCTGGCAGAACGCGGGCCGCGCCGAGTTTCCCCGTTCACGATCCCCTCGCTGATCGGAAATATGTGCTCCGGTCTGGTCGCCATCGAGTATGGTGCGCGGGGGCCGAATTTCGGGATTGTTTCCGCCTGCGCCACGGGCACGCATGCGATTGGAGAGGCGGCCCATGCAATCTGTCGCGGCGACGCCGATGTGATGATCGCGGGCGGGAGCGAAGCGGCGATCACGCCGTTCGCCTACGCGAGTTTTTGCTCCATGAAAGCCATGAGCACGCGCAACGACTCGCCCCAGACCGCCAGCCGTCCTTTCGAAAAAAACCGCGATGGCTTCATCATGGGCGAGGGCGCCGGCATTCTTGTCTTGGAATCACTCGATCACGCCCGGGCTCGCGGAGCCCGCATTTACTGTGAACTGGCCGGGTATGCGGCGACCTGCGACGCGTATCACATCACGCAGCCGGATCCGGACGGAAAAGGGCTTTCGCTCGCGATGAAACGGGCGCTCGGCAGTGCGAAGGTGAATCCGGAGCAGGTGGACTACGTTAACGCCCACGGAACGAGCACGCCCTACAACGACAGGTTTGAAACGCTCGCGATCAAAAAAGTTTTCGGCGACCACGCCCGCAAAATGCCAGTCAGCTCGACCAAATCGATGACCGGGCATTTGTTGGGCGCCGCGGGTGGCATCGAGTCCGTGATCAGTGTTAAGACGATTCAGACCGGGGTGATCGCACCCACCATCAATCTTGAGGAGCCCGATCCGGAGTGTGATTTGGACTACGTTCCGAACGTGGCGCGTGCCGTGCCCGTGCGCACGGTGTTGAGCAACAATCTTGGTTTCGGCGGACAGAACGCGGCGGTAGTTTTCCGCGCGCTGTAACCGATGGCAGCGACAACGGGGTGCGGCAGATTCGCGGGTGCCGCCAATGCGGTTCGGATGTCGCGGGCGGCCGTCAGCTTTGGGCCGGAAATTCGTCGCCGGTTCCTCTTCCCGGCGCGGAGCCGGACAATAAAAAGCCCGCGGCAAAAACCGCGGGCGATGGGAAGTGAAGTCGAGGATCGAGCCTTAGACTTTTTGAACCAAGCCGGCTTTGATCGCTTTGACCGAAACCCAGACTCGCTTCGTGCCGCCGTTAGCCGTTCTGATGCGAATCCGCTGCAGATTCGGGCGGAACTTGCGCTTCGTGATGCTGGTCACGTGCGTTCCGATGCCGCCGCTCTTCTTTGACTGACCCTTGCGGTTGATGATCGAGCCCTTGACGGGGCGGCGACCGGTGATTGCACAGATTCTAGCCATGATGATTTCGAGTTGGTTAAAGGGTCAGAAGAAAACGGCGGGGCTGGGGGGAAGCAAGGGGAATTTTCCGTCGTGAGCTAGTCGCGCCGCGCATGTAACACTTGGAATTTCTGCCCGAGATTTCCGGGATGGAGCAAATGCAGCAACGAGAGTTTTCTCGGGCTGAAGTGAGCCGCCTCGGCCACCGTGGTCCGCGCAATCAGATCAGCGGCGTGATGGATGAAGAAAGACTCCTGTGAATCAACTGAAGGGGAGGGGAAACCGTTTCGTTCAAGGGACGCGGCCAGCCAGTCCCAGCAAACGTGGCACGTCAGGTCCTGGTCTCCGGGCTGCGCGAGAAGTGAGTTCGACTGAACGTGGCGATGGTAGGCGCGCGCTGTGCCTTGTGGTGTGGCTTCGATGAGCTCGCGCCAGGATTTTCCATAGTCGCAGGCGACAAATAGCCCCGACCAACCGGGTGCGCTCAATTGGTCTGCCAGTGCCGTCGCTGCGAGCGAGAGATCCATGCGATAGCCCTCGTCGCTGTCCAGCGGCAGAGGCGCGGCGGTCGCCGATGGAAGTTCCCGCTCGATGAACACGTTTCCGTTCAAAGCGACTCCGATTTCGCGCCACCGGTTTTCTCTGAAAAGAAAACGATGGAACGGCTGCGCGTCGAAAAGCTCGTTCGAAAACACGACGCACCGTCCGCGGAGCCCCGCGTCTTCGCCAAGGCTCACGACGCGGCTTTCAGCGAACGGATGCGACACCGCCCTTAACACACCCAATTGGTTTTCAGCGCCGATTTCCACGAAGGTGTAATCCTTCGCCGAAAGGCCCGGGCCGAGGAGTTGGACACAGGCAGCGCTCACGAGCTCGCCGAAAATCGGGCCGCTGGTGCTGGCCGTGAAAAAATCCGTGCCGGGTCCCTGGCCGACGCGCTGGCGTTTCTGCCGGTAGTAACCCAGTTCGGGATGATACAGCGCCAGTTCCATGAACCGTGCGAAGGTCATCGAACCATCGGCTTCCGCATGTTTACGAAACAATGTAAGAAACTGAGGTGACGCATCACCGCCGGAAGTGCTAAGAGACGATCCCATTTACAAAGTGAAGCGGATGCACACAGTCGAAACCATGTTCAAACGGATTTTCACCCTCGCCGCCGGCTTGCTCCTGGGGGTGTTGCTTTCCGCGACGGCGGTGCGTGTCGCGGTGGCTTGGAACCTCTGGCCGAATCGCGACCTGAATCGTTCCACCGATTATTTCCGCGAGGTGTTACAGATGGTGCACGAGAACTACGTCGAGCCCAAAACTTCCAATTACGAACAGCTCTCGAAGACGGCGATCCACGGGATGGTGGAGTCGCTCGATCCACACTCGGAGTTTCTCGAGGTCAAAGATAACAAGGAACTCGAAGAGGATTTGAGCGGGGAATTTGGGGGGATCGGCATCCAGGTTGAGACGCGAGCCAACAAGGTCGTGGTGATCGCGCCGATCGCAGGAACCCCCGGGGAAAGAGCGGGAATTCTGCGCGGTGATGAGATTGTCAGCATCGATGGGAAATCCGTGGAGCGGGATGGTACGCGCGAAGACGTGGTCGGCCGTTTGCGCGGGCCGCCGAAGACGAAAGTCGCCGTGGGCCTCTTCCGGCCCAGCACCAAGGCGAAGATCGATCTCACGCTGGTCCGGGAACTCATCAAAGTGGAGAGCGTGCGCGACGTTCACGTGATCGAGGGCAACACCGGCTACATTCAGCTCACCGAGTTCTCCGAGCACACCGCCGATCAATTCAAGCAGGCGCTGAACAATCTGCTGCGGCAGGGAATCGACAGCCTCATCATTGATCTCCGCAACAATCCCGGTGGTCTCCTCGACTCCGCGGTGGAAGTGGCGGAACCCTTTTTCCGGAAAGGCGAACTGATCGTGTATACGCAGGGCCGCAAGGCGACGGACCGGGATGAATACAAGGCGGAGACCTTGGGCGAGCCGTTTGCCCTGCCCGTGGCATTATTGATCAACGCTGGCACCGCGAGTGCAGCCGAAGTGGTGACCGGCGCCTTGAAAGACATGGGGCGGGCGGTGGTGGTGGGGGAGCGCTCGTTCGGGAAAGGCTCCGTCCAGTCGATTTTTAAACTCAAAAACGGTGAGGGCATGCGCCTGACGACGGCGCATTACTACACGCCCAGTGGAGCCACGATTCATGAGCGGGGAATTTCGCCGCACGTCGAGGTCGTGATGAGTCCGGAGGAGGACGGCAAACTGGCGCGTCAGCGCAGCCGGCCAGACATCACGAATCCGAAGGATTTCAAGGACCGTTTCGGATTTGAACTGGTGGAGGACCGGCAACTCCAGGCCGCCCTTGATGTGCTGAAGGGCGTGCGCCTGCTCAACGATCGCGCCGGACGGACGGTGTCGCAGGTCACCCGATGAGTCATCGCTGCATCGGCGGGGAGCGCTCTTCGCATCGGCGGCGTTAGGAAATCGTCCCCGTTCGTGATTCTTGCTCTGGAGAGTTCTTGTGATGAAACCGCGGTTGCGCTGTTTGACCCCGCGGTGGGTTTGAACGGCGAATGGATTCACAGCCAGATCGCGCTCCACGAAAAACACGGTGGAGTCGTCCCGGATCTCGCCACGCGGGAACACCTCCGGCATTTCGGGCCACTTCTGGAACGGGCCAAAAAGGAAATCGGCTTTGGGCGCGTTCGAGAAATCGCAGTGACATCCGGG
>JBDSSU010000084.1:0-26875 GCA_039928635.1 Opitutaceae bacterium
TGACGAACATGATCGCCGGCACCTTTTCCGCTACGAACGTCTCGCGTAGCGCGTCGGAAATTTTGACGAAGCGGGCGAGATCGTTGTCCACGTTGACCGCGGGGCCGTCATCGATCGTCACGGCGACGCGGCGGGATTTTACCGGCTCTCCGGCGAAGGATGGCAAAAGCGACAAAACAGCGAGGGCAAGGGCGGCGAGGAATCGGGCTGGGGTCATCAGCCCAGCGTTGGCCGGAGGCGGGGAGGGAGGCCATTCATAATTGTGAGCCTGCTCCAGCCCGGTCACCCATGAGATTCAAGATGGCGTCATAGAGCGGTGCGCTGATTTCCCGGGGTAAATCATCAATCGCGGCGAAACTCGCCGGGGCCGGCATGCATCACCCCTCGCGGCGGAGGAATCAGCGGCGTTTGATGCAGGGGTCATGACGACTGATAGAACATGGGAGGCAGCGGCCTATGGCTTTTGCTTCGGCGGCTTTGCATCTGCAGGCCTGGGCGTGGAGCGGGGTTTTCCGGATCGGGCGGCTTGCTCGAGGAGCGTGATGATGGCGTCGCGAGCGGGTCCGCGGGCCACACCCTTCGCGGTCAACCCATCCTTCAGTTTCAGGGCGGGCTTGGCTCCCGCGGCGAGCAGGGCGGAAACAAGCGCAGGATCCCCGGCCAACGATCCGGCAATCAGCGGAGTCACCTTTCCAATTTTATCCGCGGGGATCACCGGCCGGTCGAGCACCTGGCGTAGCGCCCCGGTCGCGATCGCCTCGTGAGCGGCGGCAAGCAGGGTTTTGCGTTCTGCGGGATCGGCTGGCTTTCGCTTGAGGGCGATGGCCGCCATCTGGGCGGCGAGGGCGCTCAGCCGTTTTTCCTTTGCCGCCAGCCCGATTGCGAGGGCGGCGGCGGCGTCATAGATCTCGCCGGAAAGATAGTTGAAGAGCTCGGTGAAGCCGGCGTCGCGTGCGCCCTGCGGAATCCGCAGCGCGACGAACTCCTTCCATTCGACTCCGGCGTCGATGAGATATTTGACGACCTCGTAGTGGCCGTTCTTCGCCGCCGCAGCCACGGCGTAACGCCCATCCGGCGCCGCCCCCTTGTCCATCAGCAGCCGGAGTTCGGCGAGTTGTCCGTAAGAGGCCAGGGTGATCAGGGCGGCTCGCTCCCCGGACGTGTTGCGGGCGAGCGCGACCAGTCGGTGAAAGAGGTCGGTATAGCCCCACGTCGTCGTCGCGGAAATCGGGGAGTACATCGCGTCGTGCTTTTTCTCGACGGACGCTCCTTTCGCGAGGAGGAGTTCCACCGACGCAGCTCGGCCCGAGGTGACCGCGGCATGGAGCGGCGACGAAAAGCCCACCGACTTCTCCTCGAGATTGGCGCCGGCCTCGAGAAAAGCGTGGATCGCGTCGAGGTTTCCGTCGGCGGCGGCAGCGGTCAGGCTTTCGGGGGCAAGGTGGCGCGTCGCCAGCGCTCCCAAAATCGCAAAGGCGTCAGTTTGGTTCATGGTTCGTCGCGGTGGATTTCCGGATCGCGCATCGGGATGAACACAAAGATGCCAGGGAGCAAAGTCCTTCGCCGCGCATCGCTCGATTCGCTGCGGTTTCAGGCGAGCGTTTCTCCTCCCGCTGCGCAATTCCACGGGGCCGTGGGCAGGTGCTTTTCCCTTGGCCAGCGCTGTCCGACCCGCACGCTTTGCCGATGGATTTCTCGCGTGTTCGCCGCCCCTGGCTTCGCGACGTGGCTTTTGGACTCATTGGCCTGCCGCTGCCGCTCATTGCGGCGCAATACAGCAGCGTTTCACCGCAGGAATTGCAGCGTCGCCTCGAGCGCGACACCAACCAGCTGGTCGACTCGCTCCGTAACCAACGTAACTCCCCGAGTCCTCGCTCCTCCGGCGGCAAATCTCCCTGGCAACTGGAACTCGAAGCCCGCGCGGACCAGCGTGAACGCGAGAATGAGGCCCGGGCGAAGCGCGCGCAGCTCGACGCCGAGTGGCGTCGCGATCATCCCAACGAAACGCGGGCGCAGTATTTTGACCGCCTGGAAAATGAGGCCGCCGTGAAGGTGCGCGACGACGCCCGCCAGCGTGCCGCGGAACGCGCCCGGCGCGAGGCCGAGGCGAGCGCCGAACGGGCTCGCAACGAAGCCGCCCGCATCGCGCGGGAAACTCAAGAATGGGAGGGGCGGCGCACTCGCGCCGGCGGTTATCTTGCCCGCACCCGACCGCCGTCGTTTCCGACGACCGCAGCTGCCTTGACTTGGTTTCTCGCGCACGATGCCGCCATTCCGAATTCCTGGGCGGCCAACCAAGCCGCGATGCTGCTGATCGACCGCGCTGCGAATCCCTCGGACCTGCTGAAAGCCGCGAGATTGGTCGATCCCCGCGCTCCCCGCCTCGCGACCGCCGGAGTCTTACATCCCGAAACCCGGACGCTGTGGGCCTATCTCCAGCTCGCTCATCCGGAGCTTTTAAAAAACAACGGAATCCCGACTGATCCCGTCGCGGCGCGCGCCCAGTTGGAGCAGCTCGCCACCACGAATGATTTCGCGAAATGGTATCTGGCGCGCGTCTTGGCGGCATCACCCGCGGCCGCGGATCACGCGCGTGCCTTCCCGCTGCTGTTGCCGGGCCTGCGGTGGATGCGCGAGAACTACGCGCCTTTTGTGACCGAGGCCCCCGGGGGCCGCCCGGCCATTCTCAGCCAGTTCAACGACGTCGTGGCAGCCGTGCTCCAGAAACAGGGAGACCAATTTCCCGCCGGGCTCGCGCGACTTTCCCTCTCCGATTTCGAATTTGTCGCCAGCTTGCTTCCCGTGAAACCCGAGGCCGGCAACCGCCTGGACGTTTCTTTCGTTGAAGCGCTCGCGGAGCGGGTGGTTCCCACGACTCCGGCGCGTGGTTTCAATTATGAAGACTATGACCGCGTGCTGGCGAACGCGGCCGACCTGGGTTCCGACGTGCCGCACGGACTCGCGATCCTCGACCGTTTCTATCTTCTCACCATCGACGACGATCGGAACCAATCCCAGCGGAAGTGGGCTGATTCGGCCGATCGGAAAAAAGCCCTGGCGGCTCTGACCCGTTGGAGCGCACGAACGGATCTCCTCGGCAGCCGGTCACGCCTCGCGCTCGAGGGAATGGCAACCGAGGCCGCGTCCTCCGTTTGGTGGCGCCCCGGGGCGATGGCGGAAGCGCTCGCGTGGCAGGCGTCCGTCCGCAACCGCGCGCGCGCTGATCTCCAAAGCACGGCGCGTGAGACCGCGCTCGCGGCCGCGGCCCGCCGCGATGCTTCCGCCCCGAAGCCGGACGCGGTCCCAAACCTTCTCGCGGCGATCGAATTGGGAAGGGTGTGGCAGGAGGAGTTGAAGCAAATCGAAGCCTTCGCCGGTGCCGCTGCGAACGCCGTCCCTCCCGCGTTTGCCGTGACGCAGGCGTCGTTCGAACTCGCGACGGCCGCCGCGCGATTCGACGCCGCCTGCGCGCCCCATCTGCCCGACATAGCGCGTTTGCACGGATGGTTCGAAGCGACCCGGCTGGGCGATGCGTTCGCTCCGCTCGTGCTCGCGCGGGAATTGCGCTGGGAGAGTTTCCGGACTCCCGGCGTCTATGAAAAACTTCTCCAACTCGGCCAGGCACGGCGGGCGCGAGACGAAGCCGCCCGCAACGCGCGCGCACTCGCGGCGCGCGTGATCGATTCGCGGATGCACGGACGCGAGCTCGAACCCGATCTCTCCGCTGCGATCGTGGCGGGCAGTTCGCTCGCGTTGCGGCTGAAGCTTGCCCGCCAGGTCGACGCCGTCATGTCGCGCGAAAGCGACCGGCCGCGTTCGTCCGGCGTCGCGCCGGAACTCGTGGCGGAGTTCGACGCGGGTGTTGCCAAGCTCCTCGCCGACCCGAATCCCCTCGCGGAATGGAGCCTTTTCCAAGCGCTCCTGACCGACGAGGAAGCGAAAAGCACGGGGTTTTGGTTTCAGCCCGTCGTGGAATGGACGCAGGACCGCGAGGTTCGTCTGGGCGATTTAGCGCTGATCCAGGCAATCCGTCCGGAGGTCGACGCGATCATTGCGACCCTCGCGCTGTGGCCGGGGATGAACTACAGCGACCAGCGTCACGAGGCGTGGGTGAACCAGGCGTTCGAGGATTTCCGGTCCGCCGAAAAGCTGGTGAAGACCGATGGCGTTGGCGCGTTGAAACTATTCCTGCAGGCGGCGGGACGCGGCAATCGCGGCGCGCTGGAACTCCTCTCAATGCATCTTCGCGAGGGCGACGGCGGTCTTCCGCGCTCGCCCGAATTCGCGGACCGGTTCATGGAGGCGGCGATTAAAATCGTCCAGGCTGACGCGGAAGTGGGCGACGCCTTTGCGGCCGACTACCTCGCCAACTGTCTGCTCGAGGGCCGAAACGTCGCCGAAGACCAGGGCGCAGGGATGGCCTGGCTTCGCTACGCCGCGGAGCGCGGCAAGAGCGCGGCGGCGAGCCAGCTCGCGCAAATTGCGGGTCACGGTTCGGAGCACCCGAGGGATGCAGTGGCTGCGCGGCACTGGGCGGCGATGGAAGAAATCAGCAGCAGTCGGGAATTGTTGCCGATCCCGCCGCGCCGGCTCGAGGGCGATGTGACCTCGATCGCGCCTCAGCGCGCGAAACTCGAAGCCGCGCTCGCGACCGCGACGAAGCGCCTTGGGGAACCGAAACCCAAAGCGATGACCGAGGCCCGGGAGACTGCGGAGGAGGAGCGTTGCGAGGCCGCGCAAGAGCGGGCGAAAACCGACCCGGTTGGGGGAGTGGTGGCGCTGGCTGAGATGGCGGGCAGCGGAAATCGATCCGCCACGTTCGCCGTGGCGGAAATCCTGGGCGGAGGTCGTTACGGCTTGGAGCCCGACCGCCCGCTGGCGCAACGCTTCCACGCGCTTGGGCTCGCGATGCTCGAGGCCGAGGCGGAGGCCAATCGTGACGATCGAAATCTGGCCCACCGCCTCGGTTTGCAGCACCTCGAACTTTTGGAAAAACGCGATCCGGCTGCCGCGGTACGCTGGCTGAGTTATTCGGCCCTGCGCGGCAACGGCACCTCGGCGGCGTTGCTCCATGCGCTGTACACCCAAGGAGAAACCGGGATCAGCCCTGATCCCGTCGCGGCGCGGCGCTGGCTGGCAGTGGCGTCAGCCCTGGCTCGCGAAGAATTGCTCATTGCACCGCCGCTCAAACCCGCGGCACCGAAGCTCGATCTCGCCAAGCTGCGGCCGAAACTGGAGGCGGCGCTGAAGAAAGCGGGCGAGTCGGCTGCAGCCAAAAGCCTGACGCTGACCCCGGAAATTTCCATAGCCCGGGCGGATGCGATCTGGAGTCAGATGGACACGGATCCGGCGGGTGCATTGCTCGGCTTGGCGGAGCTCGCCGCGGCGGGCAGCAGCGTGGGGGCCTTCGAATTGGCGGGATACCTTTCGTCGGGCGAACTCGGGACGGCTCCGGATGCAGTGCTGGCGGGTAAATTTCATCGGGTGGCGCGCGCGTTGCGGCAGGCGGAGGCGGAGCGAGGCAGCGCCGACGCCGCGGAGAAACTCGCGCAGCATTGGTTGCATCCGGTCGACGCTCCGCCCGATCCGGCCGCAGCCGTGCGTTGGTTTACCTACGCCGCCGAGCTGGGAAACACCGGCGCCGCGGAGGAACTGGCGAGACTGTACGGAAAGGGAGCGGCCGGGGTGGCGCCCGACGCCGTCGCGGCGGCCCGCTGGACGGCTTTTGCGGCGACGATCGGCAGCGACACCTTTAAGCCGCGCAATCCCCTGCGGTAGTCACCCCGCGCGCTCACGCTCGTGCGTGAAATCCAAGCGCCGCCCGAGCGATCGTGTTGGTCGCGATTCGCGCGGGCCTTTGCGGAGGCGGTCAGAGATTGGCGAGGCGACCGGTGGAGTCGCCGAAACGTTCGATGCCTTTGGCGCCCATGCGGTCCGCGAGACTCAGATACAGATTGGTGAGCGGGGCGGGCTCGTGTTTCACGTAGCGTCCGGCGTCGAGGGCGCCGCCGCCGCCGCCGGCGAGGATGATCGGCAGATTGGCATGCGTGTGGCGGTTGCCGTCGGCGTTGCCGCAGCCGTACAGGATCATCGAATTATCGAGGAGGGATTTGCCGTCCACGTCCTTGGTCTTCTCCATTTTATCGAGGAAGTAGGAGAACTGCGTCGCGTACCATTTATCGATGACGCAGGTCTTCGCGACCAGATCAGGCTTGTTGCCGTGGTGCGTGCAATAGTGATGGCCGTCGGGGATTCCGATCTCGGCGAAGTCGCGGTTGCTGCCCTCACCGGCGAGCAGGAAGGTGGCGATGCGGGTGTTGTCCGTTTGAAAGGCGAGATGGAGCATGTCCATGTTGAGACGGATATATTCGCTGAAGCTCGTGGGGATGCCGGCCGGCGTATCCATGGCGGGCGTCGGGCGGTCGGCCACGGATTTTTCGGCGCGCTCGATGCGCTGTTCGATGTCGCGGACGCTGGTGAGGTATTGGTCGAGCTTTTCCTGATCGCGACGGGAGAGACCACCGGATCCCCGGCCGTCTTTCGCGGCGGCGGCGAGTTCCCGGCCGATGCTGCGGCTCTCGTTGGCCACGTAATCGAGGATCGAACGCTGCTGCTGCTGGCGCATGAGCAAGTTTTGTTTGCGCTCGGCGGGAGAGCCGGAGCCAAACAGCCGCTCGAAAAGAAAGCGCGGATTGACCTCGGGGGCGACGGGGGCGGTGGGCGAACTCCAGGCCATGTTGTGCTGGTAGACGCAGGCATAACCACTGTCGCAATCGCCGGCGGTGCGGAGGGTGTCGCAGGAAATCTCGAGCGATTTGAACGGAGTGACGTGACCCACCTGCTGGGCGATAACCTGGTCGATCGAGATACCGGAATGGAAATCCGCGCCCTGGGTTTTCTTGACGCGCACGCCGGTCAGAAACGAGCCGCCCGCGCGGCCGTGATCGCCCGCGCCATCCGGTCCGGCCGTGGCGGGTTCGAGCGCGAGCCCACCGAGGATCTGGATCTTGTGCTTGATGCCGGCGAGCGCCTCCATCGTTTCATTGAGGGCGAACTCCCGATTTTCGCCGGTGGGAAACCACTTGGCGGGATGCGTGCCGTTCGCGAACTGAAAGAAGGCGAGACGCAGCGGGGCGCCGGAAGCGGTGACGGCCCCCGCGGCGGCGGCCTCGGCCAGCTGTGCCGCGGTGAGGCGGGGGAGGAAAGTTTCCAGAGCAGGCAGGGCGATCGTCGCGCCGAGGCCCCGCAGAAAATTCCGGCGGCCGAAGCCGTGGCCCAGCTTGGAGGCGAAAGGGCGATTAGCGGACGAGGAGGAGGGGGACTTCATGGCGCGGGGTTGGTTTGGGTAAAGCGCGGCGCCGGTTTGGCCGCATCAGGAACGGGGTGGGGGAAAAGGCGTTGTTGTTGAAAGGGGACCGACTCGATTACGCCCATGAGAAGCGTCGAGAACTTGCCGTGGTTTTTTTCGAGATTGGCGACGATCTTGTCCACCGCGGGGACGTCGTAATATTCCGTGCCGCGACCGAGCGCGTAGATGAGCAATTTTTCGGTCAGGCAGCGGTAGAATTCCGTCTTGTGGTTGGCGGCGAGAATCCGCTTCAGGTCACGGATGTCGGTGAACGTTTCGCCGGTCGCGAGTTGTCCGGAGGGATCGATCTTCTGGCTGTATTCCTCGGTGCGCCACTGCCCGAGGGCGTTGAAGTTTTCCAAGGCGAGCCCGAGCGGGTCCATGCGATTATGGCAGGACGCGCACAGGGCATCCTCGCGGTGGACGGCCATGGTCTCGCGCAACGTGGGCACGTGGGTGGCGTCCTTGGGCTTTGCCTCCTCCAAGGCGGGAATATCGGGTGGAGGCGGCGGGGTCGGGGCGTCGAGAATATTATCAAGGATCCATTTGCCCCGCTTGACGGGCGAAGTGCGGGTCGGGTTGGACGTGATCATGAGGACACTGCCCATCGTCAGCATGCCGCCGCGCGGATCGCCGGCCGCGAGCGTGACCTTGCGCAGTTCCGGTCCTTTCACGCCCTCGATCTTGTAGCTGCTGGCCAGCGTCTCGTTGAGGAAGGTGTAATCGCTGGTCAGGAATTCGTCCACGCTGCGGTCCTCGCGGACGACGTGCTCGAAGTATTTTTCCGTCTCTTCCTTGAAGGCCGTGCGCAGGGCGTCGCTCACGTTGCCACCGCCGCCACCCCGGCCGGCGTTGACCGTGATCCCTTCGCGTTGGAGGATTTCGCGCGGGTTCAGCGGCACGCTGGTGACGAGACGCGACTGCAGCCACTGGCCGGTGAAATGCTCGACCAACTCAGCGGAGCGCGGATCAGCCAGCATCCGCTTCACTTGGACGCCGAGATTGGCGCGCAGCTGTCCGGCGGCGGCGAGTTTGAGCAACTCGTCATCAGGCATGGTCGACCAAAGAAAATACGAGAGACGCGAGGCGAGGGAGTGCTCGTCAACGGGAGCGACTGACGCGAGCGTCGCGCCAGGCGTGAGCGCCGGTTTTTCGACGCGGTAAAGGAAACGGGGCGAGGCCAGGACGGCCATCATCGCCTGGCCGATGCCCGCCTCGAAAGTCGCGCCGGGCGTGGTGACCGAATATTTTTCGGCAATGTCCACCAGCGGCTCCACGCTCTCGCTTGTCGCCGGGCGCCGAAACGCCTTCGTGGCAAACGCACCGAGAACTTCCTTCGCGTAGGCTCGGCGTTGGGCCGGATCGGCCGGCACCGCGGCACGAGTGAAAAAACGCGTATAGTTGGGTGGGTGCACCCAGCGTGCCGGGTCAAGGGGACCTTCCAGCCGTACTTTTTTCAGATTGTAGACGACGTCCTGGCCGCCACGGGGCAGCGGGTCCGAGGGCAGCGGTGTGATCGCGAAACCGATCGCATGATTGCCGGGCTCCCAATGCACCGCATGAACTTCTTCAGTGTGGCGGTTGGCACTCCAGCCATAATCCCGCTGCGAAACCTGGCCGCCATCCACCGTGACGGTTAGTTGCGCCCGTTGCGGCACGTAGGTGAAATCTCCCCGGATGTTCTGCTCGATCACGAGCCGGTAGTCCCCGGCCTGTTTGACGTCGAAGACGTGGCTGATCGCCGCCTCCTTCGCAAAAGTCAGCGGGATCGCGGGAATGCCGGCCGCGCCAAGGCCGGAGCCGCGGATGAGTTTTCCTTCGGTCGCGGTGCCGTCCGCGTATTTGAAATCGCCCACGTCCGCGATCTGGACGGCCGGGGTTAGCGTCACCTTCGGCACCGCTTTCTCCACCACGGTGTGAGCCGCCGCGAGGTACTTCTCCATCAGGAGCGGCGACATGTTCAGCACGTCCGCAATGTTATCGAAGCCGTAGCCGCTATCATCATCGGGAAACGCCGAGTTGGTTTCAAAGTGAACGCCCATCAGGTCGCGGATCGTGTTTTTGTATTCGACGCGGTTGAGCCGGTGGACGGTGACTCGGCCCGGGTCGGGCTGCGCCGGATCGAGGCCGAAAGCGGACGTCGTGATCCAGCCTTCGAGCGCCGCTCGCTCGGCGGTGGTGAGCGGGTTGTCCGCGTCCAACGGCGGCATGATGTGCGAGCGCGTATTCTTCAGCACCTTCAGCCAGAGCTGCGGGTCCTGCGCGATGCCTTTGGAAGTGAGCGCGTCGAAGGCGATGCCGCCTTTCTTCGAACCGTCGCCATGACACTCGTAGCAGCGCGCCTCGAGAATCGGCTGAACGCTTTTGTGAAACTGAGCGACCGCCGGGTGCTCTCGCGACGAAGGCTGAGGAGCTGCCATTACCGCTTTGGCGGCGGGCGCGCCGGCGGGCAGGGAGGCGGTTTGCCCACAGCCGGACCCCATCAGCAATGCCGTTGCCGAGGCCACGACGGAAGCAACGAGCCAAGGATGGGAAGTACGGAGTTGGCTCATGTCAGGGGTGGGGAGATTCCGACGGGGCGGGAGAACAGTGCTTCAAATAGGTTTACCAGCAAACGCGGACAAACTCTTTTTGCGCCTCAATTCCGTGAAATGTCCAGGAACTGGCGGCGGATTTACGAGACGGTCCACACATGGAACCAATGAAACCAATGCAACCGATGTCGCCCATGGCCCCGATGAAACCAATGAAGGCGCCAACGCGCTGGTGGCCGGAAAATCTGGGCGACAATCCCAACGCCGCCGGCGGCCAGAATGAAACGCGTTACGCTTTTTTCGGTGAGCAAAAGCGGCT
This sequence comes from Opitutaceae bacterium, assembly GCA_039928635.1. GTDB lineage: Bacteria > Verrucomicrobiota > Verrucomicrobiia > Opitutales > Opitutaceae > DATAKE01. Next base: position 10,202 of record JBDSSU010000084.1, read on the forward strand.
GGCGGTCGATTCCGGCGATGGCAACGTAAGCGTCTACGACACCGGAGATCACCGTATCTCGGGCGTGCAACAACACCAGGGAGGCGGCGGCAGAAACGTCACCTTCACCAGCCAGCACGGCGAAGTTGATTTAGAGAAATTAAAGCGTGTCTGAGGGGGAACGATTTACGCGGAGGCCTGCGAAAAACACGAAGCACACGAAACAAGTGCTTCCTTGAGATTGAAGCATCGCCGTTGTCATTCGAACGCGGTGGTGGTCAACGGACGGCATGGTTCCGTCTCACGAATCCAATTCGTTTGACGCCAGCCCCGCCGGGAACGCGGCTGGTCGAGCGCAGGTCGTATCGAGTGCGATGGTGCGGCCGGTGATCGACGCGAGATCGAAGCCGCACATCGCTTCGACGATATGTTGGGCGAGTTCGCCGCTCGCGCGAAAGCTGCGATCGCGGCGCAGGACGGCCCGCGCCATGTCCGCCACGCCGGTGCCGCGCAGACGCTCGGCGGCGTGCGTCGGCGGCGCCACGACATAGGTTTTGGTGGCGCGATCGTAGAGGCGGACGTCGCCATGGAAATGGTTCGGATCCGGCGCCTCCAGCGTGCCCTCGGTGCCGAAGACGACGAGACGTGGCAGCGGAAACGGATAGGTATCAAAGCTCGTGACAAGGCTGGCCACCGCGCCACCCGCGAATTCGACCGTGCCGAAATAATGCGTGGGCACTTCCACGAGAATTTTTTTCCCGGCCTGTGGCTGGCTCGTGATGGTGCGTTCATCGTAGCCGCGGCGAGCGATGCCGCCGACGCGCGCGATCGGCCCGAGAAAATTCACGAGCGCCGTCAAATAATAAGGTCCCATGTCGAACATCGGGCCGCCGCCCGCCTGGTAATAAAATTCCGGTGCCGGATGCCACGTCTCGTGTCCGCGGTGGAGAAAGTGCGCCATCGCGGAAAGCGGAGTTCCGATCGCGCCTTGGTCGATGAGCGCGCGAGCAGTTTGCAGACCGCTGCCGAGAAAGGTGTCGGGCGCACAGCCGACCAGCAGACCTCGTTCGCGGGCGAGGGCGAGCACCCGTGCGCCGTCGGCCACGTTGAGCGCGAAGGGTTTTTCGCAATACGCGTGTTTGCCCGCGCGCAGAATGCTCTCGTTCACGGCCGCGTGCGCCTGGGGCACGGTGAGGTTGATGACGATCGCGATGTCCGGCTCGGCCAGCAGATCGGCGATGCTCAGTGCGCGAACGCCGTGTTGGGCAGCCTTGCGCTCGGCGCGCTCGAACAGGAGGTCGGCGCAGGCGACGATTTCAAGAAACGGGTAGGGCCGGAGTCCGGCGAAGTAAGCGTCGCTGATCTTGCCGCAACCGATGATGCCGATGCCGAGCTTCGAAGACATTCCGCCGAGCGTGGTCGAGCCCTTCGGTAGAGGCGAACCTCACGAATGGAAATTCTGTTCTCACTGTTGAACGCGACGAGCGCTTCGGAGTAGCCGCGTGGTTATTGCGGTTGGAATTCAAAGTGCTCCCTCGAAAACTCGCGAAGAACAACCGTGTTGGATGCAGAGCCTGGTCAGCCTTTCACTTCATTTCGCGCTCTTGATCACACCCGCAAAGTAGAGCCCGGCGAGCGCGACCAGAATCGGCACCGTCACTGCCCCAATCGTTTCACTGGCGTTCGTGACCGCTCGTCGACTCGGGATCAGCACGGTAAGCGCCCACAGGATCCCCAACAGAACGACAAACCAGCCCGTGGTCGTCTGCATCCCGCTTTTCCTTTTATCGTCTAATGGGTAAAGCATCGATTTTCTTTCCCAGCACTGGCGAGAGCTGAGTCGTACTGCTGAGCGCTCCAAGCGTGGGATTTCCCGGAGCAAGCTCATCAACCGCCAGGGATCCGAAGCACGCCGTGCCATGGTTCATCCGCGTAAAGTCCGACCATGCCCTGAATATTTTTCTGAACCTGACATTGGTACCATCGAAGTCCCTCGCCGCAGCCGTTACAGAGTAACCCAATAGGTTACTCTTCAAACAACGAAAACCGGGGTGCTCTCAAAGGGATGCGTCCCATCGCGGAAGGTGGTGAACGCGGTTTCAGTGCGGGACGACGGCGGTCTAATCCGACGTGGACCGTGCTTCCCAGAACGCATCACAGCTGTGATGTTCGGACTGACGTACACCTTTTTCTGACTCGCTCGCGCGGTGCCACGGCGGCAACACGACGGGGTGAGTCCCCTTCATCAAGCCGCGTTGGAAGCCATTCAGGCGAGGGCGCACGGCGCTGCTCCCGAGCAGCTCGCGAGCGATGAGGAATTTTGGAAGCTGGTCCGTGATCAGTTTTCGCGTCCGGTGGATTTTATCCACATCGAGTACGGTTTTTATCATCCGACCTGCCATGCGGTGTTGGAGGAAGAGATCGCGACGCTGCGTTTGAACCAGCGGATGGCGTCGTACTACAAACGCACCGGGTGGAAAGCGGACTACGAGCAGGCACGGACTGAGCTGGCGTCAGTGGCGGGAGTTTCGCCCCAGGAAATTATCCTGACGCGAAACACGACCGAATCCCTGAACATCGTCATTCAAGGGCTGCGGCTCGAGACCGGAGACGAAGTGGTTCACTCGGACCAGGATTATCCGAGCATGGATGAGGCCTGGGAGCAGCGGGCCCAGCGCGATGGCATTGTGCTGCGGAAGATTCGCGTTCCGTTGAATCCCGCATCGGATCAAGCGGTGGTGGATGCTTTCGCCGCGGGGATTACGGCGCGCACGCGCGTCCTTCATTTGACGCACCTGATTCATTGGACCGGCCAAGTGTTGCCGATTCAGGCGCTTTGCGCCCTGGGCCGTCAGCGCGGGCTGCAGGTGCTGGTGGACGCCGCGCATAGCTTCGCGCAGCTGCCGTTTAAAATCTCAGATCTCGATTGCGACTGTTTGGCGGCCAGTCTCCACAAATGGATGGCGGCGCCGCTCACGCTCGGATGTCTCTACATTCGCCGTTCCCAAATCCCGTTGGTGCGACCTTTGATGGCCGACGTGGGCATTCCGGCCGACGACATTCGAAAACTTGAGCATTTCGGAAACCGCGCCGACACGGCTCACCGCGGTTTGCGCGTGGCGATCGCGTGGCATGAGGCGATCACGACGCCGGTGAAGGCGGCCCGTCTCCGGCGACTGCAGCGACGCTGGACCGAACGCGTTCGGCTTCTCGAACGCGTGCGCCTGCTGACCCCCGTGGATCCGAGACGCCACGGAGCGATCGGAACGTTTGCGATCGACGGCATTTCAGCGCCGGTCGTCGCCGAGCGATTGCTCCGCGAGTTTGGGATTTTTGTGAATGCCACGAATCACGCTGAGCTGCCGGGAGTTCGCGCGACCGTCGGGCTGCCCACTACCACGGAAGACGTGGATCGCCTCGCTGAAGCGATCGATGCCATCGCGGGCGGGTGAACAAAGAGAGTGGTCCCGAATGGAAGTTATACCTCTCAAGGCGTGCCCCGTACTCCAAGGGTGAGTGTTGGGCGCTCCGCGCCTTGCGGAGGCGCTGAGCAATTTTGAGCCGTCGCGTCGAAAGCGGCGTCCAAGCCGAATTCAACGTTGCCCTTCCGCGCGGGTGTTTCCTTTTTTCCAATTTCACCCTCGCGCCCAATGACCTCCATCGAAAAGGCGGAAACCGCACTCAACCGCCGCCTCGAGCGGCTGCAGGCTAACCTGCGGGAAACCACGTCGGAGACGACCCGACGATTCCTGACTCAATCGCTCGTGGTCTGCGTTGGCCTCGGCGAAGCCCTTACGGATTACCTCAAGATGATCGGCCAGTATGCCCAAGGGCGTTACGGTAAACTCAAGCAGGCGCACGACAGCCTCACCGCAGAGCACGCCGACTTGCTGGAGTCCGGCAACGAGCTGCTCGCGCGACTGAAAGCGGATCCGAATGACCGCCTTATCCGCCAGGACATCGAACGCGCGCAGCAGGCCATGGCGGGGATCCAAAAAACCCTGCGCCGCGGAGCCGACTCGCTGCAACGCGACCTGGCACCGAGTATGGGCATCGCCGAAAAGCTGGCGGTCAGCGTCAGGCGGTTTGGTGAGGCTGACCAGCTCGACGCGTTAAAGCGCGTGATCGCGATGATCGTTGAACACGTCCGCGAATTGTACCTGGCACAGCCGGGTCTCCCAGCGAAGGGCGTCATCGATGCGCCGGCCTGGGAAAAGTCAGCCGTCGCTGAAATCCAGCAGGCGTCCGATTTCTACGAAGCCTACGCCATGGCCGGCTATCAGGCGTTGCGCGCGATCGACGTCATGACACTGGCGGTCTCGCCAACTCCACCTCTGACCGCGGAGGAGGCAAATCTTCGCGCCAACGAATCCGTCGCCGCGCGGGTGAAGGCGATCACCGCCCGGTTTGCCACGAGCTAGTCGACGCGGGCAAGCACCGCGGAAGGACAGGATGAACCTCGTGGCGGAGTTGGCCCGGAGCGGGTGGGAACTCCGCTAAACCTCTTTCGAACGGCGCACGCCCGGCTCGCACCGCGGGGAAATTCTGTTCTCACTCGCGGTGTTTTCGCGCTGCTCCGCGTGACTCCACCCTAAGAATCCCATGAAGACTTCCTTTCGCGCCCTCATCGCCTCCCTGGTTCTGGCTTCCGCTGCCTCACTTTTCGCCGCCGAAACCAAGATATCCCCGCCTGATGGCGCGTCGGTCGTGATCCCGCGCGCGAAGCAGTATGACATCACCTCGAAGATCAACGGCCGCACGTATCGTGTCTTCGTTTCCACGCCGTTCCGCGCCGAAGAAGGCAAAAAATATCCGGTGATCTATCTCCTGGATGGTAACTGGTATTTCGGTCCGGCCTCGATCAACGCCACGGAAAGCTCCGTCCCCGCCATCGTCGTCGGCATCGGTTACCCCACTGACGACAACCGTGAATTGGGTTCGCGTCGCGGCTTCGAGCTGACGATCTCGCGCGAGACCGCCGACAAGGACGACACCGTGCACGGCGGCGGTGGCGCGTTCCTCCGTTTCTTGTCGGAAGAAGTGAAGCCTTTCATCGCCTCGCATTACGCGGTCGATCCGGCGCGGCAGGTCCTCTACGGCAAATCGCTCGGTGGGCTGATGGTGCTCCACCAGCTGTTCACGGATCCCACCGCGTATTCCACCTACATCGCCGCAAGTCCCGCGATCAGCCGCAACGATCGCGAAGTGCTGAAGGGCGAGGCCGCGTTTTCGCGTCGCGTGCAAGCCGGTGAACTAAACTTGCGCATCCTGATTACCGTCGGTGGCACGGAAACCACCGGTCCGATGATTCCCAACGCGTCCGAGCTCGCCACGCGTTTAGCGGCACTGAATCCGGAAAAAGTTAAAGTCACCTACAACGTGATTCCCGACGAAAATCATGTCCTGGTCTCGCTCGCATCCATCGGGCGTGCCTTGGGCTATATCCAGAAACCTTGAAATATCTGCCGCGTGGGTTGGGAACACGGGCAAGAGGCCCGTGCCACTCAAATCCCGTTCATCAACAGCGGCGTCTCAGTCGTCGCTGGGAGGGCTGGCAGATAAATATTTTTGGTCGCACCCGGCTCCACTCGGGCTTGGGCTGCGTCTGTCACTTGCAGTTCGATTCGGAAGCAACCCCCAACCCATCGCCCTCGCGAAGCGTCCGAGCGGGGAGAGAGAAATAATCCTTCAGACCCTTCAGCCATGAACACCAATCGTCGCCATTTTATCGGCTCGGCTCTCGTGGGAGGCACTGCCGCCGCTGCTTTGCCGCTCACGTCACATGCGGCCGCGGCCCGGAGCAATGAGACGCTTAAAGCGAAATACGCCAAACTCGACGCCGTGCTGAAACAGCCGGTGTTGCGCCGCGAGTTGTTCACTTCGCCCGTCATCATCGAGAAGGTCGAGTTGCTGCGGTTGAACAATAATTTCCTCTGTCGCGTCCGCTCCAAGGACGGCGCCGAGGGCATCTCGGCGTCGAACAACTCGCCGATGTTGTCCACCTGGCCCATCCAGGTGAACCGGCTCCAGGATTTTTTCATCGGCAAGGATGCGCGCGATCTCGAAGCCGTGATGGAGGAAGCCTACGTGCACCAGAGTAACTACAAGCTGCAGAGCCTCGCGCTCTGGGTGCCGATGGCGACGATCGAGTTTGCCGTGCTGGATATGTTGGGACGGATCGCGAACCAGCCGCTCGGTCTGCTGATCAGCGACAAAATCTATCATCCGGTCGTGAAGGTCTACCGCGCGAATGGCGAGCGCGATAACAGCGCGGAGGAAGTGCTGGCGAACCTGACTCGTCAGGTGGAGGAGTCGGAAGCCAAGGCGCTCAAACTCAAGATCGGCGGTCGCATGAGCCACCCGGAATTTCCCGCCGGTCGCTCCGAGAAACTGATCCCGATGGTGCGAAAGAAATTCGGCGACAAGATGGTCTGCATGGCGGACTCCAACGGTTCGTACGACGTCGAGGAAGGCATCAAGTTCGGGAAGCTGCTGCAGGAATATAAATTCGCGTTCTTTGAGGAGCCCGTGCCGTTCGATTGGTATGAGGAAACCAAGGCCGTGGCCGACGCTGTGGATATTCCGCTGGCCGGCGGCGAACAGGAGGCAAGCATGCATGCCTTCCGCTGGCTGATCGCCAATGACGCCCTCGATATCGTTCAGGCCGACGTTTATTATTTCGGCGGCCTGATCCGCTCGATGAAAGTGGCGCGCATGGCGCAGGCGATGGGCAAGACCCACGTGCCACACATTTCCGACGGACTGGGCTACCTCTACATGGCGCATTTCGTTTCGGCCATTCCCAACGCCGGCGAGTACCACGAGTTCAAGGGCCTTACGAATCCGGCCTCGCTGCCTTATGAATGCAAAACCTCTTCACTCAAAACCGAAGGCGGTGTCGTGAAGGTCCCCACGGGTCCTGGATCGGGCATCGAGATCGATCCCGATTTTATCAAGAAACACACGGTGCTGAAACGGGACAGCGGCCGCGTCGAGTAAATCGGCAATCCGCACCTCTGAAAAAAGCCGCGTAGGGAAATAGCGGTGCAGAAGAGAACACCCCGTGATGTTTCCTCTGCACCAACTTCGTCGGTGTCGAGTACGGGACGATCAGGGCTGCGCTTCCAGAATCAGGTTGAACGGGGTTTCGGTGGCGCGCCGGAAGCGGGTGAACCCGCCTTGAGTGACGACTTCGCGTATTTTCTGTTCGCCCGCCTGGGCTCCGAGCGCGAGGCCAACCTCCTGCGAGCGAGAGGCGGGAGTGCAGATCATCGTCGACGCGGCATAAAATACCCGACCGACCGGGTTGAGATTGTCCTCGATGCGGTCACCGGCCGCCGGCTCGACGATCAGCCAGGTCCCATCCGGTTTCAGCGTGGAGCGGACGTGCTTGGCGGCCCCGACCGGATCGCCCATGTCGTGCAGGCAGTCGAAGAACGCGACGAGATCGAAGCCCGTTCCAGGGAAATCCTTTGAGGCCGCGACCTTGAACGTCACGCGGTCCGACACGCCGGCTTGTTGCGCCGCTTCGGTCGCGCATGCGACGGACGGCTCGTGATAGTCGTAACCCGTGAAGGTGGACTTGGGATACGCTTGAGCCATCAGAATGGTTGAGGCGCCGTGACCGCAGCCCACATCCGCCACTTGTGCGCCGCGCTGGAGTTTCGCTTCGACGCCTTGCAAGGCCGGGATCCATGACGTGATCAGGTTGGCGGCATAACTCGGCCGGAAGAAACGCTCGGTGCCTTCGAACAGGGCCTTGCAATGTTGGTGCCACCCGAAGCCGAATCCGGTCTTGAACGTTTCCCGGAGTTGCGGCTCGTCCATCACCGTCGAGGCGATGATTTGATAGGCCGCCGGCAGATAGGCAGGGCCGCTGTCGACCGCGAGCAGGAGCGCCTGCTCATCCGGCAGGGTGAAGCGGCCCGAGGGCGGATCGTAGGTCACGTAGCCGCTGGCGGCCTGGGCGCAGAGCCACTCTTTCACGTAGCGCTCTTCCGTTCCGGTTTTTTTCGCGACTTCCATCGGCAGGAGGGGACCGCCTCCCGCCATGGCCTTATAAAGACCGAGCCGCTCCCCAAGAATAATAAGGGCGGTTTGAAACGCTGCGCCCATGTCGTTGAGGGCTTGGCCGAGGAACGCGTTTAGTTTCGCGGGATCGATGTCCAATTTTGGAGTGGTCGTTGTCATGGGTCTTTCATTTTGGGGGTGGAATGGGAGCCGCGGGGTGCGGCATTTTTTCCGGCGACTTCGAGCAACGAATGGCAGAGGTGCTGTCCGGAGGGAAGGGGAGACTCCCTGCGAGAAGGGGCATGTTTGCTACGCACTTTGCGGTGCAAGCTATCCGCGGAGCCCTCCAACTTCCGCGCCTCCCCCGCGCTTTTTACCAATGGGGGCTGGAAGGTGGACAACACGAGCGAGGGAAAGAGAGCAGAACCCCGGAACAGTGACCGGTATTCGTGGCACCGACGCTGTCGTGATTTTCGTGAGGTGGGACGCGAAGGGTGGCGACTGAAAGCCCTCACGTTCCTTGGGCTAGCAGTAAATGGGGAGGATCCCGGGTGAACGCCTCCTCTGCCGCGGGCAAAAAAAGAGCCCGCCGTGTTACCCCTAACACGGCGGGCATTGCTTTCTTAGTACCCCATCCTCCGCTAAGCGGAGGAGATGGCGCTAACATCGCCCGCTTCGGCGCTTCCTCAAATCAAATCGATGATTCGGGCAGTCCAGTAGCCTCACGACAGAACCGTATTAGTTGGAATCGCATCTCAGCCGTGAGGCTCAGAGCAGGGGCGCTTCAGTGTTCAAGCGGAGCATGAGCGCCGACGGCCTCAGCGTCTTGGAGATGGTTGTTCGATGTGCAGGATGGGTTTGCTTTTTCGCGAGCCATCGCAACTTCGCAGAGATGCTCTGGAAACGCGGACTGCCCTTTTTTCTGAGCTATGGCGTGTTGGCGGTGGTGTTGCTGGGCCTTTCCGGCGAACTCGGGGCCCAAGATTGGCGCACGGCGAGTCGAGCTCCTGCCGGTCTCGCCCCAGACCCCGTGAAGACATCGGAAGCGGTGGTGCAGGTGTATGCGGCGCGCGCGATTCGCTGGCGCGGTTATTTCGGCGTGCATACTTGGATCGCAGTGAAACCGGCCGGCGCGAGCGAATTCACGGTCTACGAACTCATGGGTTATCAAACACGGCGGACCGGCAATGGCGTGCGGACCAGCCAGCGGGCGGCAGATGGTTATTGGTATGGCAACCGCCCAAGCGTTCTGGCGGACGTACGTGGACCGGGCGCCGAGCCGATCATCGCGCGCATCCGCAGCGCGGTCGCGGATTATCCTTACGCTCGATCCTATCATATCTGGCCCGGGCCCAATTCAAATACCTTCACCGCCCACGTGCTGCGGGCGGCTCCTGAACTTCGCGTCGACCTGCCCGCGACTGCGATCGGCAAGGACTATGTCGGTCGAAAGCTCTTCGCCCGCACCCCCAGTGGTACCGGGGCACAGTTCAATGTTTTCGGCGCGTTGGGATTACTGGTCGGTCTGGAGGAGGGGTTGGAGGTAAATTTTCTCGGGCTCACGTTTGGAGTGAATCCCAAGCGGCTCGCGCTGAAATTACCCATGCTCGGCAACCTGGGGGTGTTTGATCGCGCCAAGCCACGCCCGCTGGCTGAAGCCCCGACGCCGTAACAAACGCGAGCGTGAGATCGGGATCGGGTTCAATGGCTCGTAGAGCGGTTCAGGCCATAGGTTGTTAGCTCCGTCCATTTCGGACGACGCTCGCCTTCGTTCGCTGATCAGGGCCGGAGAAACTCCCACCCGGCGTCCGGGAAACCCCCGCTCATCCGGAAGCGGGCGTCACGCGTAATAGCCAGAAACCTATGATCTCTTCCTTTCGCGCCCTCGCGGCTATCGTCGTTGTTTTAGGGGGCGTGGGGTGTTCCACCATGTCTACCGTCAAACCGAATCTCACCACCGTTTCCTCCGTGGATCTCGATCGCTACCTGGGCCGCTGGTATGTGATCGCGTATACGCCAAACTTTTTGGAGAACGGCAAAGTCGGTGCCGCTGACAACTACGCACGGCGCCCGAATGGAAAGTTGGATGCCAATTACTCCTTCCGCAAAGGCTCGCTCGACGCGCCGGAGCAGGAGTGGAAAGGCGTGGCTACGATCGTGAACCCCACGACGAACGCCGAATGGAAGGTTCAGCTCTTTTGGCCTTTTTCCGCCGACTATCTGATTCTTGAATTGGACCCGCAATACCGTTGGGCGGTCGTCGCCTCCCGCGGTGGAAAGTGGCTGTGGATCCTTGCCCGCGAGCCCGCCTTGCCCGCTTCCCTCTACGCCGATCTGCAGCAGCGCATTACGGCGCGCGGCTTGGACGCGAAAGTCTTGGCGCTGGTGCCGCAGCGCACGACCGGCCGCTGAGCCGGCTCCCCCGCGCGGGATTCTCACCGCTCATTCCCAGCTGGTATCGCGGCGAAATATCGTGCCTTTGCTTGGCTGGGCTCGCCGGGAGCGTTCTGGGGCGTGCGGGTCCGGGACAAACGGAAAGTCGTTCACGGCCCGCCGCCGATGTTTCGTTGGTTGCAGGAATATCAGGGAGCGTGCCAGCGTGTGCCCGCACCCCACCAACGCTGACTCGCCACGGCATTGAGCCCATCCGGATTTTATCGAGCCGGGCGGAGGTAAGTTAATTTCATCCTCTCTCACGCATGAAAACCCTTCGCCGTTTCTTGCTGCTCCTTCTCGCCCTTTCCACCGCATCGCTCCCGGCGGCCGACGCGTCGCGACGACGGGTGATCGTGTCGACCGACATCGGCGGCACCGATGACGACGATTCCCAGTCGCTGGCGCATCTGCTCCTTTACGCGGATGCGATGGATTTGGAGGGGTTGATCTCTTCGCCGTATGGGCCGGGTCGGAAACGTCACCTCTTGGAAGTGATCGACGCCTACGCTGAGGACTATCCCACCCTGAAAACCCACTCGAATCTATACCCCGCGCCGGATCACCTTCGCTCCATCACCAAGGAAGGTGCGCTTGAAGCGGTGGAAGATCCGGGCTTCGGCCCGAGCACGGATGGTTCCGACTGGATTATCCGTTGCGCGCGGCGCGATGATCCGCGTCCGCTCTGGGTCTTGGTGTGGGGCGGCATCGATGATGTGGCGCAGGCATTGCACGATGCGCCCGACATTTTGCCAAAGCTGCGCGTTTATTGGATCGGGGGACCCAATAAAAAATGGGGAGCGAACGGCTATAACTACATTGAGCGCCACCATCCAAATCTCTGGATCATCGAGGCAAACTCGACCTACAGCGGTTGGTTTGTCGGCGGCGACCAGACCGGCGAGTGGGGAAACTCGACCTTTGTGGCGAAGCACGTGGCTGGGCACGGCGCGCTGGGGCGCTATTTCGCGAAATGGATTAACGGGAGCATGAAGATGGGCGACTCGCCGTCGGTCATGTACGTGCTGGGAAAAAATCCGGAAGACCCGACGCAGGAGAGCTGGGGCGGCAGCTTCGTGCGGGCGTGGGAGCGACCACGCGTGGTGTTCAACCGCCTGACCACCGCAGAGGATCGCGTCGAACAGTATGCGATCGTCGATATCGAATTGCCGCCCGGGCACGGCGTGACCCGCTCGCATCGCGCGCACCTCGCCGTCGAGAACCAGATGCTGCCGGGCTTCGTCGATCCGCAAAGTGGCGTGCTCCGATTCCGATTTTCCCCGAAAGCCGCGAAGGCCTGGAGCTATACGATCCACAGCGACATGCCGGCGATCGACGGAAAGACGGGTGCGCTCACCTCGGTGTACGGCCCGCCCGCGGACAAGGCCCAGCCGTGGTCGCGCACGCCGAACTGGTGGACGGATAATCCCGCCCCTGAGTTGCGCGACGCCTCGCAGCAAGGCGCGAAGACCGTCAGCCGCTGGCGCACAGAATTTCTGCGCGATTTCGCCGCACGGATGGAGCGCCTCGCGACGCCGAAGCCGCGGAACTGAGCGGAACATCTTCGACGTCGTTGATCGTTTTAAACGCAGTGAGAATGCCACGTGGCGGAAAACCACGCGATGAGCGGAGTGGTCTTTGTTTCGCGGTGCTACTGATGATGAACGCCGGAAGGGGTCTCGCGACGGACGCGAAGGAAACGAAGCCGACCTTCAACCCCTTCGCATCCTTCGCGAGACAAACTCCGAGTGCGAATGACTGAATTCGAAACCCGGAGTTTGATGACGCCTTTTTAGTAACCGACGGCTTTCGAATCCGGCTTGCGCGGGTCGGCAGCTCCGTGGCGGAGATTGGTCTTCGGATCGACGAAGATCGTTTCGCCATCGCCTTGGTAACTCCCTTCGTACGACACGCGTTCCTTGAGCGTGTGTCCCATCGCGGTGAGCAGCGCCCGGGTGTCGGCACTCATCCCATAGCGTTCGTAGGTGATCTCGTCGGGCATCCATTGATGGTTGATGCGTGGCGCCTCCACCGCGGCGGCGACGGGCATGCCGTGATCGGCGATGTTCACGATGATTTGGAGAACGGTATTGATAATCGTCGGACCGCCTGGACTGCCCGTCGTGACCAGCAATTTACCTTCCTTGAAAACGAAGGTCGGAGTCATGGATGACAGGGGGCGTTTGCCCGGCACAATCGCGTTGGCGGAGCCCTGCAGCAGACCATACATGTTTCTCACGCCGACCTTCGCCGTGAAGTCATCCATTTCGTTGTTCATCAAAATCCCGGTGCCAGGAATCGTCACCCCGCTGCCATAGGCACCATTGAGCGTAAAGGTATTCGCCACGGCGTTGCCCGCGGCATCGACCACGTTGAAGTGGGTCGTCTCGCTCGACTCACGCGCGAAAAGTTGGGGGCGGAGGCGCGAAGCTTGCGAAAGTTTGACCGGACCGAGACCGGGCTCGATTTGGTCGGACGGGGTGGCTTTGCCCGGCGAGAAATCCCGCATGCGTTTTTGCAGGTACGCGGGTTCGAGGAGGCGGGCGACGGGGACGGAAACGAAAGCGGGATCCCCGGGATATTCGGCACGGTCGCGAAAGGCGCGGCGCATGACCTCGGCGAGCAGATGATATTTCGCCGCCGACGTGTGGCCCATCGCGGCGAGATCGTGCGGTTCCAGCATCGCGAACATCTGCAGCAATGCGATGCCGCCCGAACTGGGTGGGGGCATGGTGACGATATCGTAGCCGCGGTATTTCCCGCGCAACGGTGCGCGCTCCACCGGGTGGTAAGCCTTCAGGTCGGCGGGCGTGATCGTGCCGCCGTTCTTCGCCATCGCGTCGGCGATCATCCGGGCGGTCTCGCCTTCGTAGAATTCGCGGGGACCTTTTGTCTGCAGGCGCGCGAAGGTGGCGGCCAACTCGGGTTGTTTCCACCCGTCGCCGGTTTTCGAAAATGCGCCGTTGTTGAGATAGATTGTTTTCGATTCGGGGAATTGCGCGAGAAGTTTGGCGTTGGTGCGGAGATTGTCCGCCGTGCCTTGGGAGACGACATGGCCCTCAGCCGCGAGAAGGCGGGCAGGCTCGCACACCTCGGCCCAGGTCAGTTTCCCGGAGCCGTATTTTTCCAACGCCAGCGCGAAGCCCGCGACGGTTCCGGGCACGGCGCTCGCGCGCCAGCCGACTGTGGAGGAGTCCACGCCTTCCCGAACCTTCCCGTCGGCACCGACGAACATGTCGCGCGACGAGGTCGCGGGAGCCGTTTCGCGGTAGTCGATGACGAGGTCGCGGCCATCGACGAGATGAATGAGCATAAACCCGCCACCGCCGAGATTGCCGCCAAAGGGGTAGACGACGGCGAGCGCCAGCCCCGTGGCGACGGCGGCATCGACCGCATTGCCACCGCGTTTCAGGATTTCAACGCCGGCGTCCGAGGCGAGATAGTGAACAGAGGTGACCATCCCGTGCTCAGCCTCAACGGCGACGCGTTGCGCGTGAACGGTCCCGCCACAGCCGAGCGCGCACGAAACGGCCAGGCGGACCCAACGGGAAAAACGCGCAGCGTGCATCGCGGGGACGTTTGCACGACCCCTCCGGGAAACGCAAATGCGCGCCTTGGCGCCTGATCTACTCGGGCCGGTCACTTGTGGCGCACTCGTTTCCGCGCACCTTGGAACTCTCAGACCAGAAAAACCATGAACCACACCACCATCAGTAACCAACCGCGGGCGCTCTTTATCGGGATAAAACGGGTGACTGTCCTTGCGTCAGCGGCAATCGCTTTGATCGCCTCTGTTTCAGTCGCGCCGCTCTTCGGCCAGGTCGTCGTGCCCTCCGCGTCCGCCACGCCGCCAGCCAAGGAGGAAACGATCAAGCTCGAGGCATTCGTCTCGACGGGAACTCGTTTTAATGACCGCACCGTGCTCGACTCGCCGGTCCCGATCGACGTCGTCACCCGCGAAGAAATGCAGCAGGGCGGCTACACGGAAACGTCGCAAATGCTGCAGGTGCTCGTGCCTTCCTTCAACTTCCCGCGCCAGGCGATCACGGACGGCACCGACCACATCCGTCCCGCCACCTTGCGTGGCCTCGCGCCCGACCAAGTGCTCGTGCTCGTGAACGGCAAGCGTCGCCACACCAGCTCACTGGTGAACGTCAACGGTTCCGTCGGCCGCGGCTCCGTGTCGGTCGATTTCAACGCATTCCCCTCCTCCGTGATCGAACGCGTGGAAGTGCTCCGTGACGGTGCATCCGCGCAATATGGCTCCGATGCCATCGCCGGCGTGATCAACGTGATTTTACGCAAGGATGTCGGCTGGGGTTTTGACGCCACCTACGGAGCAACGAAGGAGGGCGACGGGCGCGATCTGAAACTGTCTGCCTACGCCGGGACCAAGCTCGGGGACGCGGGCTCGCTCTTCGTTACCGCTTACACGCGCGACCATAGCCCCACGAGCCGCGGCGCTTACGATACCCGTCAGCAATATTTCGGGACGAATACCTCAGGTGCGCTGGTCGCCGCTTCGGGCAGTTATGGCGCTGGCACGGGCCTCAGTCCGTCCAACGGCACCTTGGATGCGCGCGAGGCCAGCGTGAACCGCTACAATCACCGCTACGGTGATCCGCGTTTGCACGAGGAGGGATTGTTTCTCAACGGCGAACTCCCGGTGGGCGGCTACACCGCGTACTTCTTCGGCGGAGCCTCGCGGCGCCATGGCGAAGGCGCCGGCTTTTTCCGTCGCGCGGCCGACGATCGCACCGTGCGGTCGATCTACCCGAACGGCTTCCTGCCGGTCATCCAAACCAATATCACCGACCTTTCGTTCGGCGGCGGATTAAAAGGAAAACTGGCGGGCGGTTGGGACATGGACTTGAGCAGTGTGATCGGTTCGAACGCGCTCGCTTATACGATCGCGGAGACCGCGAACGTGACGCTGGGGAGCGGGAGCCCCACGAGTTTCTACGCCGGCACGATTTCAAACACACAGCACACCACCAATCTCGATCTCACCAACGAGTTCGCCACCGGGCTCTACAAGGCGCTCAAGGTCGCGGTGGGGGCCGAGTTCCGCCATGAGCATTACAACATCCGCCCGGGAGCGCCTGATTCCTATCGCGACGGCGGTGTGCGCATCCTCGACGGTCCGAACGCCGGCAACCAAGGGGCTCCGGGCTCCCAAGTGTTTCCTGGTTTCCGTCCCAGCGATTCCGGGACACACCGGCGCGACGCCTACGCGATCTACGTCGATGTTGAACAGGAATTCTCCGAGCAGTGGCTGGTCTCTGCCGCCGCGCGTTTCGAGGACTATAATGACTTCGGCAGCAAAACCACCGGCAAGCTCGCGACTCGTTTCCAAGTGATTCAGCCGCTCGCGTTGCGAGCCTCGGTCAGCACCGGCTTTCGCGCGCCGCATTTGGCGCAGCAGTGGTTCAGCTCGACGGCGACGAACTTCATCAACGGCGTGCCGTTCGATAACAAGACGTTCCCCGTGAGTGATCCGGTGGCGAAGGCGTTGGGCGCACAGCCGCTCAAGCCGGAGACGTCTTTCAATCAAAGTGTGGGCCTTACGTGGCAGCCGACGGAAGGGTTTACCTCCAGTGTGGATCTCTACCGGGTCGAAATCGACGACCGCGTGGTGCTTTCCTCGAATTTCACGGGCAGCGCCGGAAGCCCGTTTCTCAACTATCTCGCTTCACAAGGACTCGTCGGCACGACCGGCGGCCGCTTCTTCACGAACGCGGTCGACACCCGCACGACCGGCGTCGACGTCAGCGCTCGTTACGTGAAACGCCTGGCTGATTCGTCGAAGTTAACCTTCACGGTCGGGGCGAACTTCAACAAAACCGAAGTGACCGGCTTCAAGGCGACGCCACCGCAGCTGGCTGCCGTCGGGATAACCACGCCACTCTTTGATCTCACCGAGCGCATTCGGATGGAGAAGGGGCAGCCCAAGAACATCCTGAATTTCTCCGCCGGCTACGAGGTGAAGCAATGGTCATTCCTGGCGCGGACCGTGCGCTACGGCGAAGTCCAAGCCGTCCAACTCGCCAGCGCCACCGCCACCCAAGTCGCGACGCTCACGCCCGGCTTCGACACTTATCTAATGCCGACCGACCCGGCGGGCGCCAACAGCCAGGTCGTGCAGCGCTATGAGCCAAAATGGGTGACTGATCTCGACGTGACCTTCCGCTTCTCGAAGCAGCTCAGCGTCTCCCTGGGCGCGAATAACGTCTTCGACATCCAGGCGCATCC
>JBDSSU010000085.1:0-12520 GCA_039928635.1 Opitutaceae bacterium
GAGCGTGCGTTCCGACGGCCGGCGGCTCCCCGGCTGCGTTTCCCTCAACCACCACAAAAGCTTGCGTGCACCCCAGGTCGGCCGCCGCTTCCGCTCCCCCAGCACCAGCTGGCGCAGGCGCAGCCAAGCGCTCGCCTGCTTCGGCGCCCGCCCCCGCCGTCGTTCGCTCAGCCCACCTTTTCCCGTCTCCAAAAACCGCCGCAGAAACTTGTAGCCCGTTTGCCGGCTTACTCCCGCCCGCCCGCAAATCACCCCCACCGGCTCCCGTCGCGCCAACAGCGCCAAAACCAGCTGTTCACGTTGCTCCGCGACCGAACTTTTTTTCCAGGGCATCCCTCACCCTGCTAAAACTGTCAGCGATTAGGTGGCAGATAGTGTCAGCGATTTATGGCTCTGTGCCCGAGCGGGCGCCGCGGCGAGCAGCGGTGCCCGGTGGCGATCCAACCGGTGCCGGTACTTCGGCCGCACGATCTCGCGCTTCACGAGCTTCGGTGCGATCACATCGACCTCGAACGTGCGCTCTTCCCCGATCCGTTCATACAGAGCCGGATCCTGCTGCACCGCCTCCGGCACAATCTCGATCGTCTCGGCGACGGGGAGATGCGCAAACACCTCCGCCGGCACCTGGCGCGGTTCCTTCACGGTCGTCTTCGCGCGTTCGTAGGTGATCGTCTCGACCTGCGTTTCGCTTTTGGCGGCGAGTTGCTCGAGTTCCTCCAAGTGGAAGCGCAGTTGCGCTTGATCGAGTTTCTCACTCTGGCCGCCGCCAAACAGCTTCTGTTTCAGCCACGCAATCTGCGCGCGCAAGGCCGCGTTCTCCTGGCGGAGCGCGGCGACTTCGGCGGCGGTGGACGGCGTCGTCTGCAAGCTTGCGCCGTTACGAAACGCGTCCCCCACGAAGGTTCCATGAGTGGAAACACTTTTCGTATCAGCGCTCGTACCACGGCTTGAGGGTGCCTTGTTTCAAGTCGACGCCGCTCACCAGCATCGCCAGCGCTTCCGGGGCGAGCGCGATCTTCTTCCGCGCGTCCGTCACCGCGGTCCAGGAAAAGCGGCCCTGTTCCAGTCGCTTCGCCAAGACCCACACGCCGGTGCCATCCCAATACAAAAGCTTCAGCCGGGTCCGCTCCTTGTTGATAAAGGCGAACAACGCTCCGCTCTTCGGATCCTCCTGCAGTTGTTCGCTGACGGCACTCCACAGTCCGTTGAAGGATTTGCGCATGTCCACCGGCTGGACGGCCACGTAGATCCGCATCGTCGCAGGAAAGGCGAGCATCGGGTTCAGCCTTGCAACGCGCGCACCAGTGTCGCCAGCTCCTCGACCCGCGCACCGCGTACGACCGTACCGTCCGGTAGCCGCACCTCGAGTCGCTCGTCCACCAAGTCGCGGCTCGATCCCAGCAGCGGCAACCGCACCTCCGCAAAATCGAGCGCACGGCGACGCGCCGGCTCCTTCGCCGCCTTCCACATCCAGCCGGCAAACGTCGCGTACTTGATCCGCTCTTGCCGCGCAAACGCCGCCATCGTCAGCCCACTCCCACGGTACGCCCGCACCAGCTCCGCTCGACGAGCCGCCGCTGTCAGCCGGCGCCCACGACCGTCACGCTTTTCCCCGTCGTCCACCACCTCAGCTACAATCGTTCCCCTCCTCTCACTCTACCGCACCTCGCGCCTTTCGACTACGAGGCACCCGGCCGGACGCTTACTGTCCAACCCGTATCGGCACGAGTCGATCCTCGCTGATGCCCGGCTGATCTATCATGGCTAAGCCTGCGCCCAAATCGCAGGACGCCTACCTGCATGACTTGCTGGAGGCGGCGCCACCAAGATTTTTTTGAAGCTCAAAGAGAAGCTGGCTTCGGCGGTCGGAGTCAGCGCAAAGGGACTTCCCGCGCGCTACGCTGCATAAGGCCTATACGACAACAAGTGATGGCCCGCGCCGGTTGCTTTTCTCTGCCGACGTGCGCCGCCCCCTGCTGTCCCGCCTCCGGCCACTCCAACATCTCGTCCAACAACGCAAAACCTATGCCGGTATCTCCGTTCGGTACCCAATTAGGAAAACAGCGTCTTCCATCCGACCCATGCGACAAGGCCAAGCGCTCCGAGGAGGACTGCATATGCCCACTTGGGCGCCGGCTTTGAATCATATCCTTTCTCTTGGATAGTGGACTTCGACCGTTCTCTCAATTGGCGCCAGCCGTCTTCGAGCGGAACTACCCTTACAAAAGCGAACGTTACGCCAATGACCGCACAGACCCCATAGAAGCGGAGCCAATCTGCGAACTTTTGCGGGTCGGACGCCTGCAGAATATGTTTCGATCGTCTGTCACCCCCCTTGCGGCTGGCGGGAACATAGACATCGCCGGTCGTAGCCGAGTAGATCAAAGACGCGGCGAAGAACAGGCCGAACGCAAGCACCGCCCAAGCGACAGGATTACGGCGCGCGAATAATTTCATTTTGCGTGGGACTCAGCGGGTGCCGTTTTGCAGGTAGTGATTAAACTCGTCGTCCCAGCCGAAAGGTAGATCAGGTCGTCGAATCCGCTGAAACCAAATTTCGCGGCATAAGGTTTCTGTCGCGCATCCGGAAATTGACGGAGAAGGAACACCGTACAGCGACATCTTTTCACCAATGTCCGCCAGCGATCTTACGCTCGACCCTCTGAAACTCGACGATTGCGGGAGCCGCAATGAGCAGGGGCCTGGCAGTGCCATCTTGAATCCGCTGCGTGGCGGCGGACGGGAGTTTTATTTTGGGACGGTGGGGGACTTCACGCGCGGTGAAAGGATTGTGGCAGTGCGCGTGAGCGTGGACCGAGAAGGTCTTTATTGGAACTGTTCACGACTTTGCCCAACCGATCGAAACGCGAACCGTAAGTCGGACAATCCCACGACTTGTCCACTTGTCCGCTTAATTTCATCCAACGGTGCCGTCCAGACGTGACATACCCCGCCCTCAGTGACGAACCGCCAAACGCCGCTTCCTCCTGCGGATCTCGCCGTTCACGACGGCAGGAAGTCGATGCACATGGGCGCAAGCCTTTTGGGGTTCAATGGCGCATCACTTCTGCCGGACTGGCAGCTTCCAATCGGGCCGGATGTAGTGGCAGGTGTAGCCGTTCGGCACTCGCTCCAGATAGTCTTGGTGCTCCGGCTCGGCCTCCCAAAACGGGCCCGCAGCCGTGACCTCGGTCACCACCTTGCCGGGCCATAGACCCGAGGCCTCGACATCGGCGATCGTGTCCAAAGCCACCCGCTTTTGCTCGTCGTCAGCGTAGTAAATCGCCGAACGATAGCTCAGGCCACGATCATTGCCTTGGCGATTCAAGGACGTCGGGTCATGGATCTGGAAGAAGAACTCGAGCAGCTTGCGAAACCCGATGCGCTCCGAATCGAAGATGATCTCGATCGCTTCGGCAGGGGTGCCGTGATTGCGATATGTCGCCTTGGACACATCACCGCCCGAATATCCTACGCGGGTGGAGATCACACCGTCATAGCGCCGGATCAGATCCTGCATCCCCCAGAAACATCCTCCGGCGAGGATCGCGCGCTGTTCGCTCATGTGGCGTCCTCCGCTTGATCTAGGTAGGCACCGTAGCCGTTATGCTGGGTCACGCGAAACTGTTCGGGCGTCAGCGCATTAATTGGTTCGTTGGATTTGGTGTAGTTGGGCATGGGGATTCTTTTCAGGGAGGCGAAGGGCGGGTGCGACCTCCGCTGGAGTCCATTTGATGTCGGTTTTTTTGGGCGGTGAAATGAGACGGGGTTTCGGCAGTCACGGGGCTATTTGCGTTCTCTTCGTGGAGAAAACGGTCGGCTATCCGCCCCGCGCAAACTCCGGGTAATTGGTCATTCCTCCGTCGACGAACAACGAGCATCCGCTCACGTAGGACGCGACCTCCGAGATCAGTGCGACCGCCATGTTGGCGATTTCCGAAGGCTCTCCCATCCGGCCGAGAGGAATCTTTAATTTCAGCTCTTCCAACGCCTCCGGATCGCTCCAAACGTTTTTGTTAATAGGAGTTCGAATGGCGCCGGGAGCGATCGCCAGAACTCGAATGCCGAAGGGGGCGGCTTCCTGCGCTAGCGTTTTGGTGAGCATGGAAACTCCGGCTTTGCTCGCGCAGTAAGCGCTGTAACCCGACCACGGAATGACTTCGTGCACCGAGCTAACATTTAAGATCACACCGTGCTTTCTTGGCACCATCCGCTTGAGAGCTTCGGCTGAGCAGAGAAAAGTTCCGGCTAAGTTGACTTCGATCACCTTCATCCAGTCGGCGAAGTCTACCTTCCAACTCAGCGCGCGTTCTCCATCCATTCCGGCGTTGTTGATTGCGGCATCGATTCCGCCCCATCGTTTATCGACGGCGGCGAAAAATTTGGCTACGGCCTTGGGATTGGAAACATCGGCCTTCATGGCGAATGCCTCGCCGCCCGCCGCCTCGATTTGAGCGACGACGGATTTGGCGTGGGCTGCACTCCTCGAGTAGTTCAGCGCGACCTTGGCGCCGGCGGCCGCAGCCGCGACCGCCATCGCTGCGCCCAAGCCTGAACTCCCACCCGTGACGACGACACGTTTGGATGCGAGAGATATTTTCATGAAAAAAATGAGTGGGTTGGCCCCAATTATTGGAGAGTGATCCTGAAGGTGATCCCTTCCCAGCCGGACAAGCCTAGAAAGGAAAATTCCACCGAACTTCCCGAGGGGAGCCGCGAGATCGGCAGGTCTGCAAACCAGAGCTGGTCGAGCCCGCTTTCCGTCAGTTCGAGGCTGCCATCGAGCTTTGGATTCGCCGTTGCCCACCTAATTTTCGCTGGAGCGTCTCCAACGATTCGGAGCAGCTTGCCTGTCTTGATTGCGCTTCGGCGGTAGCGGAGCGACCAAAATTCATAGTAAGATTCGGTGCGACCGCCGTTTCGAGCATAGCGACGATAGGCCGGTTCAATCCGGTCGAAAATACGACCGTCTCGCTGACTGCGAGCGAGCGTCAGGTATTCTGCATGGCTCCAGCAAAGGGGCATCGCCGACCCGCTCGGCTCGCCGATGCGACAGGTACGATCCTTCGAAGTGGGTTCGTCCCATATTTGCTCTGGCAGAAGAAAGCCTTGGGCGGCCGCTTCCATCATCCGGAGATAAGGACGCGCGTTTCGCCCTAGTGCGATCGCATGGTGGCCTCGTTCGCCAGTGAGAAGAGGCCAGCAGCGACCGATGCCTGTGCCGTCAAAAGGTTCACCATTTCTCTTTTGGCCATACCCGTCGTGCGAATAACGCCGCCAGCCCTCTCCACTCGGGAGTTTTCGTTTCAAGACGCGGTCGATTACTTTCAAGGAATCCAGGATCAGAGGATCGGCCGGTTGGCGCAGACCCAAGCGCACCAGTTGGAGAAAATCTCCTCCGACAATTACTCTTGCGGGATACTTTCCTGCGTCATTCGCGAGCTGGATTTCGGCGTGGTCGGGATCGGGTGCGAGCTCCGACGATTTCGGATCGGCGGGGGTGATCCGCAAATAATGCCGTTTGATCTTGGGATGCACCGATCCGCTGGTGGTCACGGTCCATTCTTCGACGTACGCATTCAGCCAGTCGGCGTAGGCGAGGATGAACTCGCGGGTTTTCGGGCCGGCTTCATCGTTCGCGAATTCCGCGGCCCCCGCGATGCCGGCGATCACCGCTGCCAAGGTGGACGGTGAGTAGCCAGCGGTCTCTTCCCAACGCTCCTGCGGCGTGACCGGCCCTGCCTTGATGAGATAAGCCGTGGCTTTTTTGAGCACCTTCCATGGATTAAAAAGGTGGAGCGCATCGGCCTCGCGAAGGCGGGAGGCGAGCAGCAACAGTGAAGCGGTCTCATCGAGTTGGATCGCGTCTCGGTATGCCGTTCCATCGGTCCAGCTATTCTGCGGCATGCCGCCGTCATCGTTTTGTACGGCGGCGAGCCAGATAAGCGCACGTAACGCGGTCGCACTTTGGTCTGCGGCCAAGAGGGCGCTGGCGCTTTGGACGAGGTCGCGCGTCCAAACCAGATGGTACCCCCCTTTGGCGTCGTCTCCTTTGCTTTCCCCCCAAGGAATCGAAAGGGATGCGACCATGGCGCCCTGAAAAACTTTGTCCTCGTGCGCGAACAACACCATGCGGCTGACGCGAGCGAGGGTCGTGGCCTTCCGCGTCACGACATCTCCCCTACGGTCCGAGCGCCGCCATTGTTCTTCAAATGCGGCACGGTGTTCGGAAAATGGGGCGGCGAACGATTGCAGCAAGGCGGTCACCGCACTGGTGTCGGTCTTTCCAAAACCCACGCCTACGGTGAACTCGGATCGGCCGTCGAGGATAATTTCGCCCATCATTGCAACGTTGCCGGGCCCCGCCTCACGAAACTCCCAATCCATTTTGAAGTTTCGCAAATCCCGCCAGCCATCGCTGGCTCCGACATATCCGACGGAGCGGCGCGAGAAGCCGAGCGAGCAGCCAAAGACCAAATGGGTTTCTTCTCTGTGAGCGTGCAAGAGATCGCCGGTGCTAAGCTCGCAGCACCGCGCGATGTTGCCGCCGCCTTGGCCGCCAATGTGAGGGGCGAGCAGGGCATAGACCTTGAGTCGATTTCGCCACGCTGGTTTGAGGACTCTCAGCTTTACGCGCATGAGCAATACCGGTCGGTGAGGATCCGTGAGCACCTCCTTTATGATTTGGTACCGGCCCTTTCGATCGGTATTGGTCAGCCGGTAAAAAAGTGCACCAGGCGTCGGCATTTCGACCTTGTGCTCCAAGTCGCGTCTCTCCTCGTGACAGAAGGTGCTCCCGTCGGTGATCAACAACTGCAGATCCCGTGTATTGGGAACATCGATCGACGGATAATAAATCTCGTCGACGACGCCGTGGCTCAGCGTAAACCACGCGCAGCAACCGGTGTGGTAAGCCGTGCCAATGCCTACCTTCGCACTGGATGACCATCGCGCCGGCGCACCGGGAGACCCGAAAGCGTGGGTTTTCTTTTCAGGCATAGGGTCGTATCCGGCAGGCGCGGCGGTTTCTTGAACACTGAGAGATCCGTTGGTTCCGGAATATTCCCAGGCACCCCGCAGAGTTACGCCGGTCAGGAAGCGCCGTCATCACCGCCCTTAGTACCGATTGATGCCATGAGCAAAAAAACGAGCGCATCGCAAAGTTTCGATTTTGTCGTGATCGGAGGCGGCAGCGCCGGTTACACCGCCGCGGCAGAGGCGGTTAAACTCGGACTGCGCACCGCCCTGATTGAAGGCGGGGCCGACCTCGGCGGGCTATGTATCCTAAAGGGCTGCATGCCGAGCAAAACGTTGATTGCGTCCGCTAATCGGTTTCATGCGGTCACCACGGCCGGTGAATTGGGGGTTCAGGTGACGAGTCGTCCGCGTTTCAACGCCCGTTTCGTGATCGCGAGAAAACGTCGCTTGGTGGAAGCGTTCGCTAAATCGCGGCGCGATGAAATCGGCCGAGGTGGATTTAAGATAATCCGTGGCCAAGCCAGGTTCCTCGACCGTTTCACGGTTTCGATCGTATTTCCGGAGGGCGGGTCCGAACTGCAGCTTACGGGGAAAACCTTTCTCATCGCGACCGGTTCCTACATTCCGAAACCGGAATTTCTGGGAATGATGAAAGTCGGATATTTGACCAGCGATGACATTCTGGAAGATGCGTCGCCACCCAGATCCGTGATGGTGCTAGGCGATGGACCGGTGGGACTGGAAGCTGCTCACTATTATGCCACGATCGGCTGTAGGGTGACGGTGGTGAGTAAACATAGCCGGATTCTAAATTCCGCCGACGCCGATGTTTCTCGGGCTCTCGCCCAATCCTTGGTAAAAAGCGGAGTGAAGATTATCTACCACGCGACCATCGAATCGGCGAGAAAAGTGGGGGCCGCCAAGGAGGTGAAACTTCAGATTAAAGGTCGAACGCGATCAGTTCGTGCTCACGAAATCATCTTCGCCATCGGCCGGCAGCCGCGCGTTTCCGGAATCGGCTTGGAGGACGCGGGCGTTAAATTGAACGACGACGGACACGTCGGTGCGAACGAGCAGCAACGGACCAGCCAGGCGCACATCTTCGCCGCGGGTGACGTTTGCGGTCCCTACGAGATCTTGCACTTGGCGGTGCAACAAGGGCGCATCGCCGCACGCAATGCGGCCCGGCATCTCGCGAAACTGCGTGGCAGCATCGAGTCGATGGACTATCGAATGAGCCTTTCCGCGGTTTTCACTGAGCCTCAGGTGGCGGTGCTGGGACTGACTGAACGAAAGGCCCGCCGAGAAAAGATTGTCGTCCGCGTCGCTTCCTACGCTTTCGCGGAGGAAGGTCGTGCGCAGGTGGAGGGCGAAACCGCGGGCTTCGCAAAACTTATCTGTGAGCCGAAATCCGGGAAATTGTTAGGTGCCGCGATCGTAGGACCCGCTGCCGCCGAGCTTATTCACGAAATGGTTGCCGTGCTGTATTTGGGCGGAACGGTCGAAACAATCGCCGCCTTACCGCACTACCATCCCACGCTGAGCGAAATTTGGACTTTCCCGGCGGAGATTTTAGCTAAGACACGGCGATAGGTTTCGTTGAACTAAATGTGCTTCCCACCTCGCAGGAGGCTGGTAGAGGGTGCAATTCTCGGTCGTCAATGTTCGATCAGCGGCTGGCAGTCGCATAAAAAATTCGAGAAGCGACCGTCGTTTCAACTAAGCTTAGGTAGTGCGTGGACGTTCCTGTGGCAAAGCAGGCTGAAATTCTTGCGCACCTATAACTAAGCCGGTGCGGGCCGAACTGATAGACCAAGCGCTGGCTCAGGTGAGATCCGCTTTGTAGCCGTTAGTTGAACGACCGCGCGTGGGGGCGGGGCTAGTTCGGACTGATCGCAGGGCTCGGCGGACGGTCGATTTAATCTTCTGCGCGTAACGCGGTCCTTTCAGGACGAAGTCGAGGCCGGAGATGCCGCGAAGTGCGGCAAGCGAGAGCGTATCATCCGCGGTGTTAATGATGATCGGAACGGCGGGATAGAGTTTTCGTACTTCTGTAACGAACCATCGCCCGTCCACTGGTAAAGCAGGCATGCTGATGTCGGTCAAAATAACATCCACCTGATGCTCGCGAAGGTATGCAATGGCGACACGGGGGTCGGCGTACTCGTGGAGAACGCCTGTTGGTTCCAGGGCGGCGTGGAGCGCATCCAGAATGATTTTCGTGTCGTCGAGCAAAAGTATATGTGGGGGAGTATCCTCCATTCGGGTGTTAAGGGTTAAACATCGACCACGCCGAGCGGGAATCGTTCGGGGCCGTGTGCTCAGGTTAAACATGATTTGAACAGCGGGAAAGCGCGTGCTGCCGAGGCCTTCGCGTGGGAACTATCAGTCTATGCGTGCATCGCTACCGCACGCGTGGGTTGGTGAGTAGTCGCGAATTTCAGCGCCGTGCTTTCGAAAGCGCATTCATCAAACGACGTTTTCTCGCGAGCACGAGGCGCGGCCGACGCGTCGGTTGGAACCCTAGTTCACCAGCCTTGGTGACGGCATGAAATCGGCTTGCCGAAGCGATCAGGGTCTCGCCCGGTATACAGCCCTTCGGGATACACAGCCCGCCGAGTTTCGCCCCCGCTTTCAATCGGTATCCGTCAGGGCGCTCAACGAGAGCATCACGACCGCCGTAACTTCGCGGGGGGCCCGGGAATATTTTAGGACCCACGATACTCTCATAGTTTCAGCCCTCCCCGCGACAGCGAAAAACTATGACCCCATGCCTAAAAAACCCCCAAGCTTCCGGCTCTCGCGGTACACCAGCGCGATGGACATTCAGTGCAGAATTAGGAATGGCCACGGCCTATCACTGTTGCGCCTAGTTTACGCTGTCGTGGCATCTTCGATGAGATCTATTATCCGCCCTAGTCGTTCGTCGACACTTACCGCAATCGACCTGAGACGTGAAAGGCTACCGCAGCTATGCACTAAAAAACCTTTTTATAATGCGTCCATAAATAGTACGGGACCAAACCGTGGACGTTGGGTCTGGTTTTCGTCGCTCTTTAAACCCCAAAGTGCACGTTAGTAATCTCTGATTATCGATTCGCGCTGGGTTAGCGCGACCGTGTTCGCATGCGGCAATAAAAAGTATCCTACGCCGACCGAAAGGTTGTGGGTTGAGTTGCGAAAGCCACGACCAGATTTCAGTCGCCACCACCAGACAGATGAGGAAGTGCTACTGATTACCATTGTGGATCGGGCCTGATACGGGGCCGGGGTAATTCATGTGATCTCCATGGGGATTGCACATGACATCGCAGTGGCGTGGAATGTATATGATATAGGCGTTTTCATATAGAAAATTAAATTGTATGATTTAGTTTATATTTAACCCATCACTTTCGGAACTAAAACGACGGGGTAGTGACTCTCGCGAATCGCCCTCGACTGACGTGGAGCGACCACGGTCATCGGAAGTTGGCCTTTCTGAAACTTCCCAACCCACAAAAAAAATGAAAACCCTGCACTCCCGAACCTGGCAAACCCTGCTCGCATTTTGCGCATGCACGCTCTCCCTCACTGTCCCCAGCTTTGGCGCGAACAACGGAAACGGTAACGGTAACTCCAAAGGCCACAAAGCTGAGGGGGCCGTCTTTGTAATGTCGAACGATGCGGAAAAAAACGAGATCGTTGCCTTCAACCGACAGGACGATGGTACACTCACGTTTGATAACCGATATTCGTCCCGAGGCTCCGGCCAGGGCGTAGACTTCGATACTCAGGGCGGTCTGACGTTAAGCAGCGATCATCGCTTCCTCTATGCCTGCAACCCTGGAACCGACGATGTGGCCGTATTTTCTGTGGAGGGGTCGAAACTGAAGTTCCTTCAATTGGTGGAAGCTGGAGATCAACCGCTAAGCATTACGCTCTCAGGCAACTTGGCCTACGTTCTCGATGGTTCGGTCGCTGGCAATGGCATCACGGGCTTCACGGTTTCCGCCGATGGTAAGCTGACGCCAATCCCGAATTCGTTTCGGGCGTTGAGCTCACCCATCGCAGTTCCTGGCGAAGTGCGATTCAGTCCCGATGGTCGCTTCCTCGTCGTGACTCACAAGGTAGGCAGTATGATCGACGTCTTCCAGGTCGGCTCTACCGGCCTTGCGGGCAATCCAACGCCCTATCCATCGGCGGGCCCGCGCCCCTTTGCCGTGGCATTCCGCAACGACGGCAAATTATTGGTCGTGGAATCGGGACTGCCGACGCCGGCTAACGCGGGGGTGTCGTCCTACGACATGAACGCGGGGAGCGGCGCGCTTTCTGTCGTCACTGCATCGGCGAAGAATATGCAGACGGATGGCTGTTGGATTGTGATAACTGGCGATCAGCGGTACGCCTACACGGCAAACTTTGTCAATGGAACCATCTCCAGCTACCTACTGGGAGCCGGCGGCACGGTGACGCTGATTAACGGAGCAGCAGCATCGTCCGGCGCGACAAGTAATGTAACCGATCTTGGTTTCAGCGCGGACAGTCGCTACCTGTATAATCTTCTTCGCGGGGCAGGTGGCGTGGCCGCTTATCGCGTGGAGCCAGATGGCGGTCTCACACCTTTAGGTGTGGTTTATGATAAGAGTCTCATTCCGACCAACGGTCCCTCAGGCCTGGCGTCGTATTAAATCTCTTGGTTGCAAACCGCCAGGGGCGTAAGTCGCCCTTGGCGGGTCAAGAATCTTATATGCTCGGCACCAGATTCGCCGCCGAGTGCATCGCTAATCCCCCTGCTTGTCCGCACACGTTTACGCACGGGCGCTCTCATCGGTCACAAGCCGTGGGCGCGATCCGCTGTACCGATAACCCGGGCGCGAGCTCCACATCGCGATCTCCTGAATGGATGCGCGTGGCCGATTACGACGACTCTCCGATGTTGCCTTAGGTCGCACGTGGGCAGTCGCTCCGGGGTTGCGAAACGTCAGGTCGCGTCTAGTTTTGACAGGCGTACCAGAGTAAGCACTGCGGTGCGAATTTCGGGCGGGAGTTTCGTCCACGCTGCGATGATTTCAGCCAGTTCTTGGCCAGGTGTGATGGTTGCTGTGTTGGCGGGTGATAGGGTCGGTGTATCCGTAACGTGCTGACTTTGTTGCATTTGTAAGTCGTTCAATTCGAGTCTCTTCGCCCGCTCCATTTTGTTAAAACCGCTGGAGGCGACTCCAGCGGTTTTTTCACGTCTATACGCGAAATTTTCAGCTACTTGTGTGGAGGGACGACTGCTCATAATTAACCCGACTTCCGCAACTGGAGGTGATTTTCGGTTATTTTCGGGGTATTGGGCGCTGCAGGTGTTTGATCTGGCGTGATCGGAGTTTGCCAAAGGGCGTGTAGTGGCGACCTACCCCTATCGGGGTCGGTGCGGATGCTTTATACTGCGCGGCGTGTTCCTGAAGTGCAGCCAGCGGCGCAAGGGCGGCAAAGTTCACCGGTCATGGTCGGTCGTCGAGAGCCGGCGTCACGGCGGAGGCCAGGTGACGCAGCGGCACGTGCTGTATCTCGG
>JBDSSU010000086.1:0-7710 GCA_039928635.1 Opitutaceae bacterium
CGGGCGCTCCGGTCGCCGCTGCATACGTCGCACCCAAGCGCTCGTCGAATCCGGCCCAGTCGATCTGCCGGCCGAGCTTCACCAGCGGATGCTCAGCATCGACCAGCTGCTCCAACTCGATGCGAAACAGTTCCCGTTGCGCTTCGTGAATCACCGGTTTCGGCTTCATGGTTTTTCCCAGGTTTTGGCCCGCCGGGCCAGGTTTCCGGGAAAATATCCATCCCATGTTTAATTACAATCAATTAATAATCAATTAGATGAGATTTATTCAGGATCGACTCGATTAAATCGAGAGGGCTTCGCAACAAGCCGACGAGCGGAAACCGCGCTTCTAGAACTCCACGGTGGTGGTCAGGTAGTAAGTTCGCGGTTGTACGATGCGATAACTCGGATGGCCGCCGTCTGAATTCGCGGTAATAGGTCGAAAACCTCCGCTCTGCTCCAGATCGCGTCCGTTGAGCTGGAAAGAAAGATCATATTTGCCGCGGAAAATTTTGTTCTTCCGATAGCGGATCCATGCGTCCACTGCGACGTTGGTATGGCCGTAATAAGGATGCTCCAAATCCAAAGCGACCACCGTACCGCTGGAGTTCGTGATGGCGGGATTGCCGATGACCGGCTTCTCGATGTAACGGGCGCCAACACCGACGCTGAAGCCCTTCAAGCGCGAATCGGAGTTGAAGGTGTAATTGGAAACGACGCTGGCGTGCCATTTCGTCAATTGAGTGGACGGCTTCCCGTCGGCTGATTTGTACCCGACGTAGTAAGGGTTGTTGTCGCTGTTCCATTGCTGCTGGCCAGTGCGGCCCACGCCCCAGCCGACGTTTTGGGCGGCGACCCCGGTCCATAACGCTGGAATACTCTGCCAGTAAGCCAGACGGTTTTCGATGAACGCCGTCAGGCTTGAAGCAATGTTGGTCTGCTTGGCTTCCTGTTTCGCGACGCTCCCCATGATGCGCCAGTTTTTCGTGACGTTATAAGTGACCTCGATCTCGAGCCCCTTTGCCACGTTGTCGGAGGTATAAGCGTTCGCTAACCGCGAATCTCCCGTGGCTACATTGTCCACCATCAGCTTTTGGTAATTGATCCCGGCCTGACGGGCGAGATCGGGCATAAACGTCAGCTCCATGTACGGCATGGTCCATTGTGCGATCGGGAAGTTGGCGTTGGCTGCGGCCCCGCCCGCCGACGTGAGTTCAAACCAGTTCAGCTTAACGTTGAGCTTATCTTCAAAGAGACTCACGGAGGCGCCGTAATCTTTGCCCACGCCTTTGGGGGCGGGAGTAGGCTTACCGAGCAGATCCATCGCGCCCGCGTTGGGCTTAAAGTTTTCGGCGCGATTATAGTGGAAACTGAGCCACTTCAGCGGGCGCACGACTACCCCATAAGTCTTCGTAGATTGCTCGAAGGTCGTGGACGCGGGATAACTTTTGAGGGCTTCAGCGGCGATAGCCGAGCCGCTCGCAACCGAACTCCGGTTCGCGGCCTCATTCTTATCTCGCCGAATTCCATACATTCCAATGATGCGATCGCCCCAAAGATAGCCTTGGAGAACGAGTGCGGAAGTGCCCAGTTTGACCAGCTCCCGGTTGTCGCTCTTGAGCCCATAGAAAGTGTTCAGAACTCCAGTACCGGAAGGGATGTTGTTTATGCCCGAGACTAATCCTGGATGCCGGGGGACGGCCATTCCGCGAATCGTGTCGGAGCCGCCAAGATAATAGCGGTACCCGGTGGATTCGACCGTGGGGTCGTTGACGGCACGGGCGTTGTACTGCCAACGCTCGGTCTCGGTCTCGCGCCGCTCCACGAAACCGGTTGCCCGGTACCTACCGAACCACTTGTTGTATTTGTTGAGGTTCAGAT
Organism: Opitutaceae bacterium; assembly: GCA_039928635.1. Classification (GTDB taxonomy): domain Bacteria; phylum Verrucomicrobiota; class Verrucomicrobiia; order Opitutales; family Opitutaceae; genus DATAKE01. The sequence continues at coordinate 1,864 of JBDSSU010000086.1, forward strand.
CGTAGGTGACGGTGCCACGCATCACCTCGTTGGTGTTATGGTGGATGACGTTGTTATCGAGGCCGCGGAAAAACATGTACGTTTCGCCATAGTGAGGATTGGCCGCACCGCCGGGAAGTCGCACGTTAACGTCGATGCTGTAGGTCGCATATTCGGTCCGGAAAAGGTTAAGGTAGTTTTCGTCTCCCGTCTCACGCACGTAGGAGACGTTCGCATTCAGACCCGGTACGATCTCCTGATCGACCGATACGCTGGCCGTACGAAGTTCACGATTCTGCAAGCTGGGTTGCAGGTTAATCTCATCCAACTGCAAGTATCGGTTGTCGCTCATGCGCTGCGCGGTCCAGACACCCAAATTGGCATTATTCCGCTGAAAGAATTCATACCCAGTGTTGGTGTTGAAGGCACCCTCGATCGCCCCGCTTTTGTTATACATCACGGTTGGCGCATTCCCGCTTCGCGTCAAAAGCGTACTGACTGGGTCCGTCGAAGCGCTGTCGTAGCTCGGTTTACCGTAATTGACCCATTGGCTCACGCCATCTTCAGGCGTAATGGTATTCGGATTGTTGGAGTCTATCTTCACGTTCTCGTAGCTCCCACGGATCGTGGTTTTTTTCCACGGCTTGTAAGTGATCGTTCCGTAGAGGCGTTGGTCCGTACTATACGCTGGCTGCTGCTTAAATCCCTTGTCCATCCAGACTCCGGCAACGCGAAAGGCCAACGCGTCTTTCACCGCGACGTAGTTGGTGTTCCAAGTCGCGCGCTGGTCGCCGTAACTCCCGAAACGATAACTCGCTTCATGCCTGGTGCGGGAGAGCCCTGCCAATTGAGGCGAGTAGTTGACGATGCCAGCGGCAGTGCCGAGACCGGCAAGGATGCCATTGGGGCCGCGACTGATCGTCACTTGATCTAAGTTGTAGGTGTCGAACCCGATTCTTTCGCCGATGGTGAAAAAATAATCGCGAGTAATGTCAGCCCGCTCCAAGCCACGAACCCGGTTGGCCGTGTTGGGGTTGGAGGAGATATCATCCGTCGGGCGTCCCAAGGACGAACTCGAAGCCGTGAAGTCACGGCTGCCTTCGGTATTGGCGGTATAAGCCAGAACGTCGTTGATATCGACCGCCGCAACATCGGTGAGAAATTCCTTGGTCACTACGGTGATGGATGAGGCGATATCCTTCAGGTCAGTGTTGATACGACTGCCCGCCAGTGTGCTGGTCGCTCGATAGCCTTGATCCTTGCTGGAATCGACGACGAACACGGACATTTCGATCGGTTGTTCTTCGGTGGGTTTCGACGGATCTGATGGGCTGGGCTTGACCGCTTGGGCCAATCCCGAGCTTAGAAGCAGCGACAGCGTCGCCGATGTGGCGAAGTAACGCGCTTTGGTTGTCTGGTAGGTAGCTTGCATGAGGTTTGGGTGACTGCTTTTAGCTCAAAATTCCTAAATCGAATCAGGGAGGATGGGGTGCTGATCCTCGATTTAAAGACGGACAGGTCGGAGCTGCTCCGGAGGAATACTCAGAAAAAGACTGCGGCGCGTTCGGGGTAGAATGCCGCTATATTGGGGTGAAACGCTAGAAAAGGGCTGCTTAGCTACTGATCAGCGGCTTTGGGTCGAGGGGAAACCGTCATTCTACCATTTCCATGTCAACAGTATTTTAGCTTGTTAAACAGTTTTATAGTTCTTGGTGGCCAACCGCATCGTCTTTTTCCCGATCGAAGTCAAGGTGAGGACACAGAAAGCGTCGATAACGGGCCGGAGATTTTATGCTCCGTAGTGAGGCCGGTCGGCCAGCGGATGCGGATCGTGCGCGGCGGGCGGGCATCCGGCCACCCGAAGAAGCAGGCGACCGTGGACTGGCTATAATAACCGGCGCCGGCATAAACCTCGTTGGTCTGCGTCGAGCCGTCGGCGAGTTCCAGGACGATGCGCGCGCCAATCGCGGTCGGATTTCCTTTCGGCCCGCGAAGCTGGACGTTCAAGCCATTTTTGCCAACCCGACCATTGTTCCGAAACGCCATCGTCGTGCTCTGATTCCGTGTCACCAAAAAATCCGGCCAACCGTTCTGATCGAGATCGAGCAGTGCGAGTCCCTTTGCATCGCCGGGAACGAGCAGATTGCTCTCCGCTACCGGCACGGGTGCAAAGTGACCACGCCCATCCCCTCGCAGCAACTGGCTGACCCCACCATCGAAGCGGCCCACGAGAGGAATAGCGGCGTAGGAATTTTGAACTGCGTAAAGGTCAGCGTTTCCATCTCCGTCGAAGTCGGCAGCGACCAGGCCTTGAAACGGAGCGATCTGTGCGAGGCGCGGGAGCGGTTCGAAGCGGTGACTTCCGTCCGGCTGGCTGAGAAAAACTCCGCTGCGCAACTCGGTCGCCGAAAAGCGCCGGGCCATGGCAAGGTTGTCCTCGCCAAGATTCTCACCAACGGTGGCACGGGCGTAGGAGTCGTTTCGCGGATAACGCTTCAAGATCGAGGGAACAGCGGCGCCGAGATCCTTCCGCGTCCGCCATGGATAAAGTTTGCCACGTTCGTAGGAGGCTTCGATCAGCTGCACGGTTTCGTCGCCCTTGAAGTCTCCGGAAAAAAGCAGCGCCGGATGCTGGGCATCGGCTTGATATTGAGTATTCAGCCCGAGATTCCCGACCGCGTAGTCGGGCCGGCCATCGGCGTTGAAATCTGCTCCAGCGATCGCCGTCCACCAGCCGGTTCCCGCTGAGGCGAAACCGGCTTTCTCGGTCCAGTCGTCGAAGCCTTGTCCGCCGCGGTTGTGGAAATATTTTACGTGGCCCCACTCGAGTGTCAGCAGCAAGTCGGGCCAGCCGTCGCCGTCGGCATCGCTCCACAACGCAGAGGTCACCATGCCGACTTCGCGCAGGCTCGGCGCGAGCATTGTGGTGACATCCTCAAACCGGCCCCCGCGATTTGCCCAAAGTGCACTCCGCGGCGAGAGCGGGTATTGGCCGGGTAATCCGCGTCCGCCAATAAATAAGCCAAGCCGGCCCGAGCGGTCGAAATCGGCTGCGGCCAATGCGCCCGCGCTCACGGGCATTCGCGGTAACGCCCCAGCCGCCGCCGGACGGAATCCCCCGCGCCCGTCGTTGAGCAAAAGTTTTGGCTGATAATCTGGCGAGCCGGCCGGCAGCGCGACGCCGCCTTTCGTCACCAGCAGATCGCTCGCGCCGTCACCGTCAGCATCAAACAACAGCATCGGCCCGTCATCGAGCGCGCCGCCCGTCGCAACCGTTGAGGCGTCCGCGACGGTGAATTGCGCGGTGACGCCTCCGAGCAGGAGCCGTGCGGGATCCCGCGGCGTACCGCCCACGATCGCGTCATCACGACCGTCACCGTTCACGTCGCCGACGGCGACGCCGGGGCCGCGGCGATTCTGGCGCATTGGCAGGAGCGGGTTCTGGCCGCTTTCGTCGAGGTTAACCTCGCGCGAGACCAGCGAGAAATTTGCCGTCTGGCTGACATCGGTGAACTGGCCGGTGCTGGCGGGTTTCGCTTCCTCTGGCAGCGAAATGGACTCTGGGGCCTCAGTGAGTGTGAACTTCCGGTCCGCGGGCAGATCGACGAAACTTTGGCTTCGGCCATCAGGCCAAGTCACGGTCGCGCGCGAGATCCGCGAGTCGTCGCCCAAGCCAAAATGCAGCACCGGCTCCGAGTTTGAGAGCAAGCCGCGCGCGAGCACGAGCTGCCGCACTTGGACGCCGGACGCCGTTTCGATCCGCACGGTCGCGCCGACCCCGAAGCGATTCGAGCGTGTGCCGCGCAGAGCGAAGATTGCGCGATGCCCGCTGTCCGAATCGTTGCGCAGGAGCGTCAAACCGCCTTGGTAGTTCGCATAGACCAGATCGAGATCGCCGTCGCCGTCGAGGTCTCCAAATGCGGCGCCGAAACTCACGCCTTTTTGTCCGAGTCCCCACGCGGTGCTGATCTCTTCGAAGCGCAGATCACCCAGATTGCGGAAAGCGAGGTTCGGCTCCGCCAGCACGGGGCTCGTCTGTTGGAGTCGGATCTTCGCGGCGACCGTCTCAGCTGCCGAGATACGCGCCATCAGGTCGGCATTGTGCAGTTCCCGGTGCATCCCGTTCGTCACCTGGAGGTCGAGCCGCCCGTCATTGTCCAGATCCTCGAAGCGTACCGACCATGTCCAGTCCGTCGCCGCTAACCCCGTGAGAAACGCCGCCTCCAGGAAACGCCCCGTGCCAGTATTCAGATACAGCGCGTTGCGGAAATATTGCGGCGCAGCCTCGGAATTCTCCGGCGGATCTTCGGCGAGGAGGCTGCGCGATACTGCCATCGTGCGCTGATCTTTCTCGTGGGTGGTCGCGGCCATCTCGGCAACGAACAAATCCATCAGCCCATCGTTATTCACGTCCCCCAAGTCGGCGCCCATCGAGGAATACGGCATATGCGGCACCGCGCGATCGATGATATCCTTGAAGGTGCCGTCGTGATTGTTCCGATAGAGTTTGTCTGGTGCGGCGAAGTCGTTCGCCACGTAGAGATCAGGCCAGCCATCGCCGTCGCCGTCCCACCAAATGGCGGCGTGCCCTTGCGCCTCTCCGACGATGCCGGCGCGGTCCGTCACGTTGGCAAACGTACCTTCGCGATTGTTATGAAAGAGATAATTTCGCTGGCCGCTCGGATGCGCTGACGCATCGAGCATGTTCGTCTGGATAAAAACATCGAGCCAGCCGTCGCGATCGTAGTCGCAAAACGCCGCCATGACCGAGGCGTCTTGCACGTCCAGTCCGTACGCGCGCGCCCGCTCTTTGAATGTGCCATCCCCCTGATTAATGTAGAGCAGGTTGGGCGCGTTAAACCGGCAGACGTAAAGGTCCAGTTGGCCGTCGTTGTTCACGTCCGCGAACGTCGCCCCTTGTTTCCAGATGATGGCCGCCGCCCCCGTGTCACCGACTCCGGCTTTTTCCGTCACGTCCTCGAACTTCCAGTTGCCCAGATTGCGAAACAACCGGCAGCTTTCTGTTTTGCTCACCGCAAAAATATCCGGCCGGCCGTCGCCATCGTAATCGCCGATCGCCACGCCAGTGCCGATCGCGCCGACGTCGAATTCAACCCGCCGTTTTCCCAACATTTCGGGATCGGCGTAGCGGTTTTCGGTGACCACGCCGGTCTCCTGCGGCGAAAGCAATTGAAACAGCGTCGCCCCGCGAGGACCCGAGCGCGCCGCGAGAGGAAGCTCAGCGATGCCGCCAGCGCGATCTGCGGCCCACGTCGTGATGGCAGCGAGCATCGCGGCCGTTAGCACCGCGCAATGGGCCGTCTGCCTCCCGGTCTGACCGGGACTTTGCTTGTCTCGTAGTCGCTCCAACGATTGCGTGAGAGTTTATCAAAAGTGTGCAACTGCAACGCACAAGATGAATCTCTACCCCCGAGCAACTGCCCGTGCCTGGATGATCGCTCCGCTGTGCGCGTGCGGATTTCTCGTCTGGACGAACATCGAGCGGGCGCGGCGCGTCGATGCCGTGACGAACACCGACCGTGAGGGAGCGGTCGCGGACGCCGCTTCCCCGACGGGCTATGCGGATGGAAAACGCTGGCTGATCGTCCCGGAGCACAATAACCGCAGCTACCAATGGATCTCCGAGACGCAGCAGATGCTGGCGCGCGACGAATGGCGCTTGCGGCATGTCGATTATGAAAATGCTCCCTTCGGCCGTGAGGTGCATGCCGCATCGCCTTATCGCTGGTGGTTGGGATTGGTCGCGTGGTTGGAGCACGTGATCTCCGGCCGGCCGCTGGGGCTTTCCGTCGAACGCGCGGCACTTTGGGCTGACCCCTTGCTGCATCTGTCACTGCTGGCCGGAAC
>JBDSSU010000087.1:0-6676 GCA_039928635.1 Opitutaceae bacterium
CGGTCCCGGCAGTCCCCGCCTCGGCTTTCGCGCCGGAAACGAAGGCGGCAGGAGTTTCTGCCGCGGCGCTGATCCCGGCCGCGGGCGGCGCCAAGGGCAATCTGCTGGGATCTTCCACGCCGCTCTCGACGGAGGCAGCGGAGGTTGTCGCGCGTTTCACGCAGGCGGTGGGCGGGGAGACGTTGGCGCATCAGTTGAGCGACACCACGTCTTTTCCCGAATCCCTGGCGTCGCTGCAAATCGGTGCTCGCGCTCCGAAATTCGAATACCTGGACGGTGCGCGCACGGCTGCTCCGGTGCAGGGCCTGACGGCGGATGGCAACTCGACCCAGTTGATCGTGCGCGATTGGACCGGCCTGGTGCTGGTTCCGATTAGCACCTCGCTCTCGGTGGCGCACACTTCGGCGGTACGTTTGTTGAAAGTGGAAGCCCATCCGTTGAGTGATGGCCGCGTCCGCATTTGGGTGCGGGTTCGAAACGCCGGCCGGCAGGATCTTCTCAGCGAAGTGGCGTGCTCCTTCCGCGTGCGAGCGGACGCACCTGCTTCGAGCCCTTATTTCTACGAACTGCCGGTGCCTTCCGGTGATTATCGCGATGTTTTCTTTGTTTCACCCGAAGGCACCCTGACCACCTACACCGTGCTCGTTCGCCAGGGGCGTTGATCGGCGTTTTCGGCCCATCTCTCCAAAAAAAAGCCCGGGCATAGTGCCCGGGCTGAAAGACGAAGCGGTTGGTTGTGCTTACTTCAGGATCATGTCCTTCACCGTCTTGCCGGCGGGGATCATTGGGAGCACGTGCTCTGTGTAGGGTACGATGATGTCGAGCACGTACGGGCCGTCGTGGTCGAGCATCTCCTGAATGGCGGCCCGGAGTTCACTTTTCTTGTGAACGCGCCGGCCTTTAACGCCGAAGCCTTCTGCGACCTTCACGAAGTCGGGATAGAGGCCACCGAGGTTATCCGGGCTGCCGACATTCGATTCATCACCGAGAATGGTGTTGCCGCGGACACTGCCGTAGAACCGGTCCTCCCATTGCACGACCATGCCGAGGTGCTGGTTATTTAGGATCATCGCTTTTGCCGCGATCTTCTCGATGTGGGCGGTGGCGAGTTCCTGGACGTTCATCACGAAGGAACCGTCGCCGTCGATGTCGATCACCTGCTTGTCGGGAAACGCGACTTTCGCGCCGAGCGCTGCCGGATAACCGAAACCCATGGCGCCAAGTCCGAGCGAACTGATGTAACGACGCGGTTCGTTGAAACGATAGAACTGCGCGGCCCACATCTGATGCTGGCCCACGCCGGTCGTGATGATCGCGTCACCCTTGGTGAGTTCGTAGAGCATCGCCACGGCCTCTTGGGGGACGATGTGTTTGCTCTCTTCGAAGCGGAAGGGGGTCTCTTTCTTCCAAGTCGCGATCTGCGCGTGCCAGGCCTTGGTGTCCGGTGGACTAAACTTGTGGGCGGTGGCGAGTTCGTTCAGGCGAACGAGGGCGTGCTTAATATCGCTGACGATGGGCAGACGCATGCCGCGCACGTTTTTGTTGTGCTCGGATGCATCGATATCGACGTGCACGATCTTCGCACTGGAAGCGAATTTGCTGGTATCGCCGGTGATGCGGTCGTCGAACCGCGCGCCGAAGCACAGGAGCAGGTCGCATTGGTCGACCGCCCAATTGCCATAAGCGGAACCGTGCATGCCGAACCACTGCATCGAAAGGGGATGAGTTTCCGGGAATCCACCCACGCCCATTAACGTGGTCGCGACGGCGATATTGGTTTTTTCGGCGAATGCTTTGAGCGCGCTCTCCGCCTCGGCCGAGATAATCCCGCCGCCCGCGTAGATCACCGGCCTCCTGGCCTCCGCGATCAGGGCGAGCACTTCCTTCAACTGGTCGTCGCTCGCGTGCTGCGTGGCCGTGGCGTAGCTGCTGCGGAATTCGACCGTCGGCGGAAAGACCGGCTGGAATTTCGCCTGCTGCACATCTTTCGGGATATCGATGACCACCGGACCCGGGCGGCCGCTGCGGGCGAGATAGAACGCCTCTTTGAAGATCCGCGGCAGATCGGCGACATCCATCACCAGGTAGGAGTGCTTCACGATGGGAAGCGTCAACCCGTAGAAATCGATTTCCTGAAACGCCATCTTGCCGATGAACTTCGATTTCACCTGACCCGTGATCGACACGAGCGGGATCGAATCCATGAACGCGTCGGCAATGGCCGAAACCAGATTGGTGGCACCCGGTCCGCTGGTCGCCATGCAGACGCCGACTTTGCCGGTCGCGCGCGCGTAGCCTTCCGCGGCGAACGATCCGCCCTGTTCGTGGCGGGGCAGGATCGTGCGAATCTTGTCGGTCCGGGCGAGAGCTTGGTGGAGATCCTGGGACGCACCGCCGGGGTAGGCGAAGATGACGTCCACTCCTTCGCGAACGAGGCATTCGACGACGCATTCGGCCCCATTCATTTCGCGGCCAATTTCGGCCTTGGGAAACGCAGCAGGTGAGGTGTTTTCTTTTTTCATGGCGGTAGGCTTATGCGATAAGCCCGGCGATCAAAAAGGAACGTTGCACCACGAGGCAAGCCTCGGGATGGCGTTCGCGATCCGGCGGAATTTCCGAAAAGACTGGCTGCATCCGGGAGCCGGCGCAGGTTGGCCGCATGCTGAAGCTGCTTTTTATCGGCGACATTGTGGGGCGACCCGGTCGCGACATCGTGGCCGAGCGGCTCCCGCGAATTCGGACGGAGCACAATCTCGACTTCATTGTCGCGAACGCGGAAAACGCGGCCGCGGGCTCGGGCATCACCGGTTCCCTCGCGAAATCGATTTTGGAGAGCGGGGTCGATGCGATCACGCTGGGCGATCACGTTTGGGACCAGCGCGGCTGGGAAAACGAAATTGGCCAGATCGAACATGTGTGCCGACCCGCGAACCTCCCGGCCTCGAACCCGGGTTGGGACCATCTTATCCTGGAGAAACGCGGTTTCCGGCTGGCGGTTTTCACGGTGCTGGGGCGCACGTTCATGGGAATGAAAGCGGAAGATCCTTTTCAATGCGCCGATCGCATGATCGCGCAGCTCAAGGGCCAGGCCGACGCCATCCTCGTGGAGATTCACGCCGAGGCGACGTCCGAAAAGCAGGCGCTCGGCTGGCATCTTGACGGGCGCGTCACAGCCGTCCTGGGTACGCATACTCATGTGCCGACGGCGGATGCCCGCATTTTGCCGAAAGGCACGGCGTTCATGTGTGACGTGGGGATGACGGGTCCGTACGCGAGTGTGCTCGGACGCGAAGTGCAGCCGGTGGTGGCGAGGTTTCTCGACGGCATGCCGCGGCGCTGTGAAGTCGCCGAAGGCGACGTGAGATTGTCGGGTGCGATTGTGGAAATCAGCGCCTCGACGGCAAACGCGCAGAAGATCGAGTTGCTGACGGTGAGGAAGAGCTAGTTAGCAACGGAAGGTCACGGCATGCGTCCACCAAGATCCCCCCGCGTTATGATTTTTTCATTAAGTGTCCCCCGTGTTCCCTTGCCCCAGCTCGCCGCGATCGCGGTTGCGCTGTTTGCCAACCTGCCGGGCCAGGCGGCTGACGCTCCGCCAGTTGGACCTCCTGCTTCCGCGCCCGCCGAGACACCGCCCGCGGCGGAGCCCGCGCTCGCACCGATGATACCGGCATCGGTCGCGCCCGTGGTGACCGCACCTCCGGCGCCCCCGCCTCGTCCCGGCACGACACTGGCCACGCCCGAGGAATTGCTGGCGCAGGTCGTCGCGCCGCCGGAGTTCGACGTCACGATTTTCGCAAATTCCGACCAGGCCAATTATCCGGTCTCGGTGGCGGCCGCCCCCGATGGGACGTTGTATGTCGCGAGTGATGCCAATGGATCGCTGGGCGTGGACTTGGGACGGGGGCTCATCATTCGTTTGCGCGATTTGGACGGCGACGGAAAAGCGGACGAGGTAAAACAATTCGCGAAGGTCGATTCGCCGCGCGGTTTGGTTTGGGATGGAGACCGCGCTTACGTGATGCACCCGCCGCATTTGAGCGCGTTCATCGATCACGATGGAGACGGCGTGAGTGACGAGCAGCGCATCCTCGTCAAGGACATCGCTTTTTCCTTTCGCGATCGGCCGGCGGATCACACGTCGAACGGGGTGACGCTTGGCGTCGACGGATGGCTTTATCTGGCCATCGGCGATTTCGGTTTTTTGTCCGCTGAGGGCACCGATGGCCGGAAGCTCCAGCTGCGCGGCGGAGGGGTGGTGCGTGTGCGTCCCGATGGCACGGGCTTGGAACTCTACGCCCGAGGGACCCGCAACATTCTCGAAGTGGCGCTCAGTCCGCGGCTCGATGGAATCGCGCGCGACAACACCAACGACGGCGACGGCTGGGATGTTCGCCTCCATCATTTCACGGGCTTGGAAGACCACGGCTACCCGACGCTCTACAAAAACTTCGCCGCCGAAGCCATTGGGCCGCTCGCGATCTACGGCAACGGCTCTGCGTGCGGAGCGCTCTGGCTCGAGGAGCCGGGCATGCCGGCGAAGTGGAACGCCGGCCCGCTGACCGTGGATTGGGGGCGGGAGCGCGTTTACCGCCATACTTTGACTCCCCAGGGCGCCACCGTGGCGGCCACGCAGGAGGAGTTCGCAAAACTTCCGCGGGCGACCGACATGGATGTCGACGCCCAAAGCCGCCTCTACGTTTCAAGCTGGCGCGGCGGCCAATACACCTACGCGGGTCCGTACATCGGCTTCATCGCGCGCCTGACGCCGAAGGATTATCAACCCTTGCCAGTGCCGAACTTTGCCCGCGCCAGCGGTGCGGAACTCGTGGCGTTGTTCAACTCGCCGAGCTATCGCACGCGCCTCGAAGCGCAACGCACCCTCCTGCGGCGTGGCCTTAAAAACGAAACCGCGGCGCTCGAGACGCTGTCGGCCGACCCGGCGGCTTCGCTCGATGCGCGGATCCAAGCCGTTTTTACTCTGAAGCAGGGGTTGGGTGAAGCATCGCATGCTTTCCTCGCGCGCCTCGCGGCGGATCCCTCGATTTCTGCCTGGGCCATTCGCGCCCTCACCGATCGGGAGGACCAGCTCGCTCGCGTCCCCGAAGCACCGATTCTAGCGGGACTGCGCTCCGGCGATTCGCGGACGCGCCTCGAAGCGATCGTCGCGGTGGCGCGGCTCGGACGTCCGGCGCTGGCCGCGGCGCTGGCTTCGTCTTTGGGCGATGCCGATCCGGTGATCGCGCACACGGTGGTCCAGGCGCTCGTTCGGCTGCGGGACACCGCGGTGAGTTTCGCGGCGCTTGATGACGTTGCCGGGATGCCGGCCCGCCGGACGGACGCGATGCGCGTGTTGCAGGCCCAGCACGATGAAAAGGTCGTGGACCAGTTGATCGCCCGTCTCTCGCGCGAAACGGAACCGGCGCGCCGGGAGGATATCGTCCGCGGATTGTGCCGGTTATTTTATCGGGAAGCGCAGTGGACGGGCGATAGCTGGGGCACGCGGCCTGATGCCCGAGGACCTTACTACCAGCCGGAGCGGTGGGCCGGCTCGACGTTGATTAATCCCGTGCTCAAGGGCCTCCTTGATCGGGCAGAGGGCGACGAAATCGTGCGCCTCAATGAGATCTTCACGCTGTACCGCGTGACGCCAGGGGATACCACGGCGCGTCTGATCGCGTTGGCGGAGAGTGACAACGCTCTGCTGCCGGCGCTCGCGCTCCAACTCGCGGGTGCGGATAACGTGCCGGCGAGCGCAGTACCACTGCTTCAGAAAGCTCTCACCTGGGTTCCACCGCCACCGGCTCCGCCCCTCGCGCCACCGCCGCCGCCTCCCGTTTCAGTGGCGGAGCCTTCAGTGGCCACGTCGCCGTCGTCGACGAGCGCGGTAGTGGCCTCGCCTTCAGTCCCGACGCCACCGTCGACGACCGCGGGCGCCGCTGTTTTGCCTGCACCCACGGTGAGCGTCAGCACGACTGTCGCTGCGGTCACGCCCGGCGTCACGCCGGCAGGAGCTGGCGCGCCAGGCGGGCGGGGCGGCGGTCGAGGCGGGCCCCGTCCCGTCGATACCGGCCCGATTCAGCTCAACGCGATGCAGGCGCTGGTCAAAGCCGACACGCCGGAGGCAATCGCGATCGTGCTGGCCGCCTTACCCACGTTACAAAACCGGGGCCGGCTCGGAGATGGCGTGCGCGATAAGTCTGCAAATGCTCTTTTTCAATCTGCGACGCTGGCGAACCACTCCCGCTTGTTCGCGGACGAGGCCGCTAAATCGGACGCCGCCACCGCGGTATGGGCCGATGCGGCGTTGCTCCACCTAGCTGCACGGAAATTCGGTTCACCGGAAACCCGCGCATTTGCGGCCGGGCAACTCGACGACGGTTGGCTGCAGCCGGCACGTCGCGCGCAAATCATTCGGGCCGCGGCGCTGGGCCGGGAAGCCACGCGCGCGCCTGTCATCGTCAAAGCGCTTGAAGACGCCGATTCCTCCGTCGCTGAGGCGGCGAAGGAGGCCATCGCCACGCTCAAGCTTGACGTGGAGGCAATCCGCGCGGAATCGGCCCAGCAGGCGCCGGCGATCGCGACTCTGAAACCGGAAGAGACGCTGGCCCTCGTGCTGACCCAGCGCGGCACGGCAGCCCGAGGCGAACAGATTTTCAATCAGGCGGGGTGTGTG
>JBDSSU010000088.1:0-4332 GCA_039928635.1 Opitutaceae bacterium
GACCGCATCCTTCGCAAAAGGTCAGGTCAGCTGCATTCCAAAACAAGATTGCATCAGCTAATTGCTCCGGAAACCGTCCGCCGACGGCGACCTTCTCCAGAAAAAATGGCGCAGCACTCCACCGGAAATTCCCCGATGTTCCGGTCTCAAATTCGCCTTGCTTAAAGCTGTCCCCCGTCTCCTTTAAAACCCTACGGATAATTTTTTCACCTGAAGTGTTATCCGTCTGACCCAACCATACCCACGCTCCGAGTCGCCGCTGCTACGTTTCCGCGCGTTTCTCGTTGATCCCCCCATTTGCGCGCGCCCCAGGGCGCGCGCCTGACCAAACCAAACCATAAAATGATACCAACGAACCCGAAAGCGCGTCGCTTCCTGACGCTCTTTGCCAGTATCGCTCTCGCTTCGGCCCACGCCCCAGCGCAGACCGCCCCTGTCGATGCCGCCACCCTGGCGAAATACGACACCAACAAAAACGGAATGCTGGATCCGACTGAGCTCGCCGCACAGTCAGCCGATCAGGCCAAATCGCCCGAAGGCGCGCTGTTGATGAACCCATTTGAGGTCAACACCGCGAAGGACCGGGGTTATGCCGCCGGCAACACCCTTTCCGGTGGCCGCGCGGATACCCCTCTGGCGATCACATCCGCCTCGATCTCCGTCATGACGAAGGAGTTTCTCGATGACTTCGCCATCACGGACATGAACGAAGCCGCCCAGTGGACGGTCGGCATGGACCCTCCCACCGGCGGTGACAACGGCCCGTTCGGCGGCAATCGTTTCCAAGCCAATTTCCGCGGTGCCGGTAACGGGGCCAACTACCCCTCCCGGAACGGCGCGCTCCAGTACTTCGTGGCGGACAGTTACAATTCGGAACGTTTCGAATTCTCCCGCGGCCCGAACGCGGCGTTGTTCGGCGATGCCGGCCCTGGCGGTATGCAGGGCAGCTCCAGCAAACGAGCCCGGTTCAACGATCGTCGCGGTAGTGTCACCTTCCGGGGTGACAGCTACGACGGTTACCGTGCGACCATCGATGCCTCTTTCGGCTTCGACCGCGTGGCCCTGCGCGTGAACGCTCTGCGTCAAGACACCAAGGCGATCCAGGACGGAACGAGTAACAAGGAAAACGCCATCAGCCTGGCGGCCTCCTTCAAGATCGCGCCGAAGACTCAGCTGCGCGCCGAGTACGAACGCACCGCCGAATGGCAGGTGCAGTATCGTCGTACCTACAATGAGAACGCCTCGCTCTGGGACCGCGTGACCGTGAACAATGACAACACCACGATTGCCAATCCCGCTTCGTTTGGAATTGGGCAGATCAACGGTGGCCAGGACGTGCTCACGTACAACCTGAGCACGAACAGTCTGCTCAACTACCGTGGCAACCAATACCGCACCGTCGGCTTGGGCTACGCCATTCCGTGGGAAGGCCGCGCCGACATTCCCAACTTCAAACCCAACTTCGGCAAAACCTTCAATCTCGGGCCGGCAGATGCATACTTTGACCGGGATTTGAACAACAAGGGAATCTACCTGGAACATCAGGTCACCTCGACGATGTTCCTCGAGCTGGCTTGGCTCCATCACGACATTGATCCGGTGCAGCTCTACGTCACCGGTGCACCGAATGATTACCGCCTCGATCTCAATCGCCTGCTCCCTACCGGTGCGACGAACCCGAACTTTGGCAAAGCCTACGCCGACTTCGGACAAGGCAGTCAATATCAGCAAAACGGGGTCACCGAGTACCGCTTCATTTTGAGCGACAGCTTCCGAGTTCCAAAGTGGTTCGACATGAATCAGCGCATCAGCCTGAACGGCGGCTGGCGCCAGGATCTGTACGAGGCCTGGAGCCGCGCTTGGCGTCGGGTCGACAATCCCACGGTTGTCAGCCCCCAGAACGGCGCAAATCAACTCAACTTCCGCGTTTACTATGATCAGCCCCGCGCGCGCATCGCTCCGATCCTTGACCCAGCCGTAATGGCCAATCTTGGCGGAATGCGGTGGGCCAACGTCGACACCGGATTCGCGGCCGACAACGACCGCCGCCTCACCTACGCCCAGGTTGTTTCCCAGACTTCGTTCTTCCAAGAACGCCTCGGGATCACCTTGAGCGTTCGTCGCGACAAGAACGAGGACGACACGCTGAGCAACATTGGATTCAACACGGCTGCCCCTTACGACGTGATCATGGGCACCCGCGGCGTCGCGGGAGCTCACGGCATACTCACCACGTGGCAGACGAGCAAAAACGGAGGCTTCGTCGCCTATCCGTTCCCGGCCAGAATGAAATGGCTCGCGCCCTTGGGAGTCATGGCGAATTACTCGCAAAATTTCTCGGTTCCGAGCACGGGCGGCCCACTCATCTCCGGCGAACGCCCCACCCCTCCCGTAGCCACGACGAAGGATTGGGGCATTCGTTATTCGATCCCCAACGGCGTCGCCTACGCCACGCTCACCCATTACAACACCGAGCAGGTCGGCAACATCCAGAACTTCGGAAGCCAAGGGGACTTCGTGAGCATCTGGACGAATCTGGGTTACACGGACCCCTTGCTCACCACCAACGCCGGCTTCACCTATCGTGACACGAACGATCGGAAGCTCGAAGGTTGGGAGTTTGAAATCACGGCCAATCCCACCCGAAATCTGACCTTGGTGGCGAACTACTCGCACCCGATCGTCACCACGATCAGCGACAGCCCAGGACGGCGCGCTTACTACGCGGCGAACCTCGCTCAGTTCCAAGCGGGCGCGGCGGCGACGGCTGGTCAGGTCATTGGCGGACGCACGATTCTTGACCCACAAGCGATCGCGAACGCGTTGCAGAACATTGATAACAGTTTCAACGGTTTCACTCCGGGGACACTGGCGAACAATCTCGAGCGCCACCGGGCCTCCCTCGCCAGCAGCTATCGCTTCACCGAAGGCGCACTGCGGGGTTTTGGCGTCAGCGCCGGGGTGGTTTACCGCGGTCACCGTAAAGTCGGAAGCCGCGATGCGATCATCAAGTTCGGCCTGAATCGCGCTCCGACCGTCAACGAAAACGCGCAAGCGGCGTACGACTACCTCTGGGTGGATCCCACCTGGTCGACGACTGCCGGTGTGAATTACACCCGCCGTTTCGGCAAATACACCGCTCGCTTCCAACTGAACGTCGCCAATCTCCTCAACGACGATGAGCCTCAGTGGAGCAGCTACAGCACGATCAATGCTGGCCAGCTGAATCGGAATTCGACCACCAACGTGCTGACGGTGCCAGGTGGCAACAATCGCATGCAGGTCCTGAGCGGCTTCAACCAGCTCGATCCGCGGAAGTTCACGTTCACAACGACGCTGAGCTTCTAAACCGCGCCGGTAAGCGCGTTTAAATTCGAGAGCCCGATGTTCGCATCGGGCTCTTTTTTTTTGGGCGCTGGATGCCGGCTAATCGGGCACGATGCTCAACTCCTGATATCAGTCGCCACTTGGACCTTCGCGCCCGATAGCAGACCCTTCGCCAAAGGGAACTTCCCCGCCGGCTGCGGATGGAAAGCCCCGCAGCAGCGAGCCAGTGCCTTTCCTCTCCTAGATCACCGCTTTATCCAGAGTAACGACACCTGTGAGCTGAGCGGACGTGCCCCTTCGACGGGCGCACCCAACGAGCGAACGCAGCACGTCGCGCAAAAAAACTCTACTTCCCCAGATACCCGCTGCTTTTCATCCAGCGGACCATGAGCTCCGGCCATTGTCCGAGTTGCGGATCGCCCGGGGACATCGACGTACCGTGGGGGCCCACCTGATAAAAGTGGGCTTCGACCGGAATGCCCGCTCCGCGCAGCGAATTCATGACCGAAACCTCCACGTTGAGATGCCCCGCGTCTTCAATCGTGTTGAACAGAAACGTGGGCGGGGCTCCGGCGGGATTCTGCACGTTCCGACCACCATAAATGAGCACGGAAAAATTCGCTTTGGTGGAGTGGCGATCCAGCGGGTCAGCGGCCTGCGCTTCGCCATCACGGACGCTGTTATAAAAAGCGTCCCCCGCCAGTTCCGCCCCGGCCGAAAACCCGATCACCCCCACCCGGTCCGGGTTAATCTTATACTCAGCCGCATGAGCACGGATGTAGCGCACTGCCCGGTGGGCATCCTGCGTGGAAGTCGCCCGCGTGGGATAATTGGGGCCGATCCGATAGCGAAGAACAAAACCGGAAATTCCCTGCCGGTTCAGAAACTTGGCGATTTGAACTCCCTCCGCGTCCGTCACGCGATTCGTGAAGGCGCCGCCAGGAATCACCAGGAATGCCGCCCCGGTGTTGTTGTTCGCCGCGGCAGGAAAAGCATAGACCGCCG
>JBDSSU010000089.1:0-7690 GCA_039928635.1 Opitutaceae bacterium
AGCGGATCTTTACCCACCCCATTGTCATCCTGAGCGAAGCGAAGGATCCAGCCGGAGCTGGGTACGCCACGGCGCGGGGCGAATGTCCCAGTGGATTCTTCACTGCGTTCAGAATGACAGACATGGGAGGAGAACGCTTTAAGCCGGTTGCTGCTGGGAGATGCAGTGGAGAGTGCCGAGGCCCCACACAAGTTCCAGGCAATCGATCGGAATGATCTCCCGACCAGGGAAACAGACCGCGAGGACCGCCGCGGCTTCGGCGTCGCGCCTGGGCTGCCGGAAAGCCGGCATCAATACTGCGCCATTGATGACCAGGAAATTCGCGTAGCTCGCGGGTAATTGCTGGCCGTCGCAGAACGCCGGCTTCGGCATCGGCAGCTCGGCAATCTTGAATTTCTTTCCCGCCGGCGTGCGCAGGGCGTGCAAGCGCTCCAAATTTTCCTGGAGGATGGGATAGTTTTTATCGCGTTTGTTGCTTTCAATCACGGTCACGATGCCGTCCGCCGAGTAGAAACGGCTGAGGTCATCGATGTGTCCATCCGTGTCGTCCCCGATGATTCCGTCGCCCAGCCAGAGGATCGTGTGCACACCGAGGTAATCGCGCAGCGCCTGCTCGATTTCCGCTTTCGTCAGCGAAGGGTTGCGGTTTTTGTGCAACAGGCACGCTTCGGTGGTGAGCAGCAAACCGGCACCGTTTACCTCGATCGAGCCGCCTTCGAGCACCATCTCTTTCTCGAAACGGCGCAGACCGAGCTTCGCGGCGATCTTCGGCGGGATCGTGTTGTCCTTGTCAAACGGCGGATATTTTCCGCCCCAGGCATTGTAGTCCCAATCAGTGACGGCCACTTCGCCCGTCTTGTCGTTTTTCACGAAGATCGGGCCGTGATCGCGACACCAGGAATCGTTCGTTGGGTGATCGTAGAATTTCACCCGCGCGAGATCGGCGCCGGCTTTTTGGATCAGCGACCACGCGCGTTTCTGCAGTGGCTTCGCGATGTTAATCCGCACTTCCTCGAAACGGCTGATGGTCGCCGCGATCTCGGCAAACTTAGCCGGGATCGGGCGGAAATGCCCCGGCCACGTTTTCAGATTATGGGGCCACGAGAGCCAGACGGCGACCTGCGGCTCCCATTCCGCCGGCATGCTGAACCCGAGTTGGGCGGGCGTTTTGCCGGAATTCCTCGCGCTCTTTTTTTTAACCACGGATGAACACGGATGGACACGGATCGGAACCCTCGAAAGAGCCGATCCGGAATTCGTTTGAAATAGGTTGGGTCGAGAAAACAACGCTCGCCTCGCCCCGAAAGCTCTGCCTCCCCACGCATCCGTGTCTATCCGTGTTCATCCGTGGTTTATTTCCGACGCGATCGGCTTTCTAGTCAATAAAGCGCCGGGTGAGGTCGCCGTAAGCATCGATCCGGCGGTCGCGGAAAAATGGCCAGTGCGTGCGCGTCACATCGACCTTCCCGAGTTCGATCGGCACCAGAAGAATCTCCTCCTGATCCACGCTCGCCTTCGCGAGAATCTGTCCGCTCGTACCCGCGACGAAACTTTGTCCCCAAAACTCAAGTCCGTCGCCGCCGATCGGACGCTCATGCCCGATGCGATTGATCGCCGCCACATAGCACCCGTTGGCCACGGCATGGCTGCGCTGGATCGTTTCCCACGCGCCATGCTGGTTCACGCCATATTCTTCTTTTTCCCCCGGATGCCAGCCGATCGCCGTCGGATAAAAAAGAATCTCCGCGCCTTGCAAAGCCGTGAGGCGCGCGCCCTCGGGATACCATTGGTCCCAGCAGATGAGCACGCCGATGCGCCCGTATTTCGTGTCCCACGCCTTGAAGCCCGTGTCGCCGGGCGTGAAATAAAATTTCTCGTAGAACAGGGGATCATCCGGGATGTGCATCTTCCGGTAAACCCCCAGCAGCTTCCCGTCGGCATCGATGATCGCGGCGGTGTTATGATAAAGACCCGACGCGCGCTTCTCGAAGAGCGACGCGATGATGACGACCTGGTACTTCCTCGCGATCTTCTGGAACGCAACGGTGCTCGGCCCCGGAATCCGCTCCGCGAGATCGAAGTTCGCGTGATCTTCGCTCTGACAAAAATACTGCGAGCGGAAGAGCTCCTGCGTGCAGATAATCTTCGCGCCCTGCTTCGCCGCTTTCTCAGCAAGCGCGAGGCACTTTTTCAGATTCGCTTTCGGGTCAGGACCGGAAGCGTGCTGCAAAAGACCGAGAGTTACCTTCGACATAATTCGTGAAGTTGAAGCGAGCCGATGTGTCGCGCAACTGGCGCTACGTGGAATTTGGAAAGCAGTTTCGTGGCGGCGGGGTGAGCAAAAGGCGTGCTCAGTAAACGACCTTGTTCAGCGGATATTCCACGATGCCTTCGGCGCCGAGGGACTTCAGCTGCGGGATTATTTCACGGACGACGCTTTCGTCGATGATCGTCTCCAGCGCGATCCAGTCGGGAGAACTCAGCTGCGAGATCGTGGGATTCCGCAAGGCGGGGAGCGCTTTCACGACCGCCTCCAAAGCTGCTTTGGGCAGATTCATTTTCAGTCCGACTTTCGATTCCGCCTCGAGCGCCCCTTTCAACAGCAGCGCGATGGTTTCGATTTTCTTCCGTTTCGCCGGGTTCGCCCAACTGGCTTTGTTCGCGATCAGCTTCGTGTTTGTCTCCATCAAGGTGTCGACGATCCGGAGTTTATTCGCGCGCAGTGAACTGCCGGTTTCGGTGATATCGACAATCGCGTCGACCAGGTCGGGCACTTTCACCTCGGTTGCGCCCCAGGAAAACTCCACTTCCACCTGCACGCCTTTCTTCTCGAAATAGCGTTTGGTCGTATTCACCAGCTCGGTCGCCACCCGTTTGCCGGCAAGTTCCGCGGCGCTCTTGATCGGCGAAGACTCCGGGACGCAAAGCACCCAGCGGGACTTCTTCACCGACGCCCGGCTGTAAATCAAGTCGCACACCTCCACGACATCCGAACCGTTTTCCAAAACCCAATCCTGGCCGGTAAGCCCGCAGTCGAAGAACCCATGCTCGACGTAGCGACTCACCTCCTGAGCCCGCACGAAGCGGCCGTCCAACTCGGCATCGTCGATCGATGGCCGGTAGCTGCGCGAGTTGGTGGAAATTTTCCAGCCCGCTTTCGCGAAGAGATTCTTGGTGGATTCCTCGAGACTGCCCTTCGGCAATCCGAGCATCAGCAGTGGTGCTTGGACGGACACGCGGCCAAGGGACACGCGGCTACCGGACCCTTCAAGCAAATTTCCCGCCCGCGATTCACTCCGAAAATTGGCTTCGCTCACCCCGTCCGCTTGGTTGACAACGACGATACCGACTCTAAATCCATCCGCGACGGATATGCCCAACTCGCCGACCCCGCCCCCCCGATCCGAGCCAAAACCGCTCATCGTCATCGTCGAAGACGAGGCCGAGCTCGCCAATCTGATCTCCGTGCATCTCGAGCGCGCTGGGATGCATGCGCAGGTCTGCAGCCGCGCCGAGCACGCTTTCAAGTTCCTCAAACGGAACTTCGCGAACCTGCTTCTCCTCGACATCACCCTCCCCGATCAGTCGGGCTTCGCGCTGCTGGAGCAACTGAAAGGTGCCGACATTTCAGTCCCGGTAATTTTCCTCACCGGCAATCTCGAAGAGACCTCCAAGGTCAAGGGACTCGATATGGGCGGTGACGACTACATCACCAAGCCATTCAGCTACGCGGAACTTATCGCCCGGATTAACGCGGTTCTGCGCCGCGCAGAGGCGAAGTCCGACAACAACGTCACGAAGAACGTCAAGATCAGCGACGAGGCGTTTGATTTCTGCGGGGCCAAGATCACGCCGGTGCGTTTGGAGATCACGTTCCCGAAAGGCGCGGCGATGAAACTCGGCCGCAAGGAACTCGGGATCCTCGCCTACCTCAACGCCCACCAGGCGGCGGTGATTACGCGCAAAGCCTTGATTCATTCCGTTTGGGGCATCCATGCCGACGTGAAGAGCCGTTCGCTCGACCAGTACATCGTGAAGGTGCGGAATCTCTACGAAGCTCACGGACTCACCCTCGCGGCCTTCCGCACGGTTCACGGCGTCGGTTACATTTTCGACCCGAAGAACATGTCCAAAGAGGGACGCTGAACGCCGCGGTATCGGGGCGGGCGGAAGGAGCACGGGCGTCTCGCCCGTGGGTTTTTCATCCAGCACCGGACATGGGCGGGACGCCCATGCTACGTCAGATCGCAGACTTCCTTCACGCGCTCCAGCGCGTCGGCCAGGTGATCGTGATGCGTGCGCTTGGTCGCGAGCCCCGGCTTGTTCGGCTCCAAGTGGCTCAGCCAAGTGGTCACCAACTCGGTATTGTAAGCGTGCATGACGATCTCAATGGCCTGCGCCTCGCCCACTTTAGCGGCGATGGCTTTCATGATTTGAGTTTTTTCCATGACGGTTACGTACGGGTTGATGGTCGTTAAAGAGCGCGAATTTGAAAATCACCTGAGCTGCCCGCGGGTGGGAAGGTGGAAGGCCCGGCCATAAAATCAACTGAACTCAAGCTGCTCCTGTCCGGAGTAGCGGCGTTTGGCGTCGGCCAGCGTGCTTTTCATTTCCATCGCCTCCAGCAAACGCAAGAGCTGCTCCGGCTGCGGCGCGGTTTTTTCCGCGGCCACCGTTTTCAAGCCAAGATTCAGCGTCGTAAGTCTCAAATTTAGCCGTAGCCGGTCGGCGCTCGCCGCGACCAACTCGCGGAAACGCTCCGGCTTCAATTCGGCCGCCTTCGCGATCACGCACTCCACGCTGCCGCCACATTCAGCCAGCCATTTCGCCGCGGTTTTGGGACCGACCCCTTCAAGACCGTGAATGTTATCCGAAGTGTCCCCGACGAGCGCCAGGTAGTCCGCGATCTGGGTTGCCGGCACCCCAAACTTCTCGAGGACTCCCGCCGCATCAAGCAAACGCCAGCCGAGTTTGGGATTCGCGGAGGGCGGCGGCAGCATGATCTTGATACGATCAGTCACCACCTGCGCGAAGTCCTTGTCGCCGCTGACGATCAGCACGTCGTGTCCGGCATTCGCCAGCATCACCGCTTGCGAGGCCAACAGGTCGTCGCTTTCCACCCCGTCGATCTCGATGCCGACGAAACCCATCGCACGCGTGAGTTCCTTGATCGGTTCGATCTGTTTCTGCAAAGCCTCCGGCATTTCCTTCCGCTGCGCTTTGTACTCAGCGTGCAAAGCGAGCCGGTCTTTCGACCCACCGAGATCAAAGAAAACCAGCGTGGCCTCCGGGTGCTCCTGATCGACGAGTTTCCACAATGACTTCACCCAGCCATGCAACGCCCCCGTGGGAAATCCGTCCGCGCGGGTAAGTTCCGGAAGCGCGAAGAAACAACGATACGCGAGATTGAAGCCGTCCACCAAAAGCCATTTCGCCATGCGCCCAACCAAACATGAGTTCTTCCCAGCGCCAGCGAAGAATCGCCCGGCCGTCTCATCGGCGCGAGGCGGCTCGCGGTCGCACCCTTGGTCACCCCCGGCTCCGCCCCTGACACCGTGGTGGTTTTTTTTGGAAGCGAAGTTTGGTGTCGCGCCGAGGTTCCCCTCTCCTCGGTCATCGCCGATTCCCGGAGTAGTCATCCCGTCTTTTACTTATAATAAGCCCGGTCACTTCATGCGTGCGGAACCCGTCGGGTTCCCGATGGTCCTTCGGCCCTCCGCTCTTTGATGAGAACTTCCCCGCTGCTCGTCCTCCTTTTCGCGCTCGTCGTTCCCGCTTCCGCTCGGATCGGCGGGACGGAAACCGAACTGACCAAGCGCTACGGTTCGCCCGCCAGTCGGCGGAGCGACGCGATTCCCTCCGCGATTTTCACGTTCGATGGGTGGATGGTCACCTGCGATTTCATTGATGGCGTATGCGCGCGCGTTTCCTACGCGAAAAACGGTGAGTGGACCGAGGAGACTTTTGACAAACTGCTGAGCGCAAACGGCGATCGGGCCGGCTGGATCGACCACGGAACTCCCAGCATGAGAAAACTCGCGCGAAGCTGGCAGCGCGCTGACGGCACCCTTGCCAAGTGGGTGGTCGGCTGCCTGTCGATCACCTCTCCGCGTTACGAGAAAGCGAAGGCGTTGAGCGAGATCGAAGCGCTCATGGCGGCGACCAGCACCTGATCGCTTGCCACCGGCTTCGGCCGAGGAGCAAGACCGTCCGTCTCAGAGTCTCGGGGTTACTTTTCCGTTCCCCGAGCGCGGACGTACACCGTCAAGGTCTCCCAGTCCCAGTGGGCAAATTTATTTTACGGAACTGGTCCGAAATCGGCTTCCGGGATTGCCTCCCGCTCGGCTCCGCCATTTTCCTGACGAAACCTCTGCGCATTTTCGCCCATGCCTTCGCTTCCTCCTTCCCTCCCCATCCTTCCTGACCCAGCCGACCCCCGGCTCCTCGCGTACCTGAATCTCAAGCTGCGCGAAATCGGCCAACCCGGAGTGGCGCTCCCGGCGACTGATGGGCTTTCCGAGCTGGTCGATCACCTCCTCCGCCTGAGCCGCGAAAAAGATCGGGCCCTCGCCCAGCATCTCTCGCCCGTCGATCAACGGATTCAGAACTTTCTCCATGATACTCTCGACGGCTCGGGGGAAATTCCCCGGCTGCCGAACACCACCCTCGAGCTAGACCGCCCCGGTCTGGCGAGGGCGTTGTCCCTGCCTCCCGGGAAAGACGAACATCGCAGCGGCATTCTGACCTCTTATCGCGTGCGCCAGGGCGTGCTCCATAACCCGCGCAGCGACCGCCGCACGACGCAGGGGATTTTCCATGTCGCCGAGGGCGGCCTGCCGGTGCCAGACGACAAGAAAGCTGTTCCCACGGCTGTGTTCGCCCGATTGCTGGGCCGGGCCTTGCAGCCTCCCACGGACCTGCTCCGCCTTCCGTTTACGGCGACGCAGACCGAACAGGCGGAATGTTTCGTCACCCTGCACCTGCGGCCAGTCGTCGTCCCCGCTGTCCCCGGCTTCAGCCCCCAGCGGACGATGGAAACGCGTTTCTTTGTGCCGGGCAGCCTCGTCGCCAATCTCGATTTTGTGGAAAGCATCTTCGGCAACGGCGGCGATCCGCATCTCGCCGAGAACGACGCCGCCCTCGATCCGGAACATTGGACCGGCCACACCGGCTGCATCATCCTCGCGCCTCATCTCAACGGCCTGAACAAGCGCGAACTCGGCCTTCCGGCGTGGGAGAGTGCGACTGAGCGCCAGCGGCGCGACGGCATGTGCTGGAAAAAGCCCGACGAGATCTACAACGACGGCGGCGCCTTCAAGCTCACCTGCCGCGATGCGAACGGCACCGTCGTCACCCTGATTTCCGACAACTACTTCGGGTACTGCAAAAAAGAGGTGAAAACGCAGATCTCCTATTCCGCGAATCTCTTCGGCCTTTGCGAAGAAGAGCACGCTGGCGGCGCGCTCGTTTTTGCAAGCTACGATCTCGGAGAAGAGTTCAGCGGCGAGCTGCACGTGCGACCGCTCGAGCATACTTTCGAGGAGATGGTGCAGCTGTTCGGGGAGCGCATGGACGTCCATCCCGACGGCTACGCGACGGACCGCCGCTTTCCGGAAATCATCTACGTGCCGGAACACATCAGCTTCGACCTGAAGCGGCAGACCGTGAGCTGGAGTCGCGATGGCGCGGA
>JBDSSU010000090.1:0-2554 GCA_039928635.1 Opitutaceae bacterium
ACGAGCCATCGGATCGGGCTGGGAAAATGAGGCGCTTCAAAACGATTCCACCATCCTCGTGGAATTTCCGTAAACGATGTCGCGACCTCTTGACCGCCTCGTTTTGGTTCGCGCAATAAAAACAAAACAAACGCCAGCAGGAGTCCGGGATAGCCGGCGAAGATGAATGCCGCACGCCAACCGTGGTGGGCGGCGATCCATCCTCCCAAAATATAGCCCAAGGCGGATCCCACGGGGATCGCGACATAGAACCAGGAAATCATGATGTTGCGGCGCCCAGGGGGAAATAAATCAGCAATCCAACCCGGGCTGATGGTGCCAAAGCTCGCCTCTCCGAAACCCACCAACACGCGAAAGAAAATCAGCATCACATAGGCATTGGCGTGCCCCGAGAGCAGTGTGCCCAAGCTCCAGACGAACACCCCCGCCGCGATCAGCCAACGACGAGGCAGGCGATCTCCCAAGTAACCGAAAATCGGCGACGTCAGAAAATAACCGAGCATGAACGCCGTCGCGATGGTGCCGGCCTGTTCATCGTTCAAACCCAGTTCCTTCTGCAAGGGCGGCAAAACCGCGGCAAGAAGCTGTCGATCGAGATAGTCGAGTAAGTTAAGCCCGGTCAGCACGACCAAGGATGCGATCGGCCATGCCGGTTTGTTCTCGTTCACGCCTCAGGAAGAAATCCCGCCGGCAACCCGTTGGGAAGGATGAAAAAAGAAAGGCCGGGCAACCATGGCCCGGCCTATCATCGACGCCGCAACGAGTGCGGATCGTTTAGAATTTCACCGTCATCCCGGCGCGAAAACCGTTTTGGTGACCGAATTCCACCTTCGAGGAATAATTCGCCGTGGCGGTAGTGAGCGTCTGTTTGTAGTCGCCTGCTCCCTGGAGAATTGCACCCGCATAAATCCCGGTCCGGGGCGTGATATCGAACTGCATCGTCGCGTCAGCATAGTAGCCTGGCAACACGCGGGTATCATCGCCCGTGACCTCGTCGAAAATCTCCACCCCCGTCTCAGGCTGATAAGCATGATTCACGGTGTAGGTCGCTCCCGCGTAAATCAGGGTCGCTCCAACGCTGATGCTCGCGCGAAACCGGTTCGAGATCGGAAGCCAGAGCGTGGGACCGGCCCGAAAAGTGTAATAAGCCCCCTTCAATCTCGACCGCGTGGTGACGCTCGTGGCGTCAGTGGTCGTGGACGTCGTGCGGGAGGTGGGTGAACTCGCGAGCAAGATGGGAGCATCTGCGACAGACAGTTGCTGAGGCGTACCATCTTCGTTGAAGACCGGATTACCGTCCACGTCGACCACGGCAACGATCTGCGTCGGAGGGCTCTGGCTGTCATACGGGGCGGTGGGCGCCGCGACACCGTTAAGCGAGTAAAGGTCGGTGAGCTTGACGAGATCGGCCTGCACTTTGCCCGAAGTCGAGGCGGCGATATCATTGATGGTCATACCGGCCGAAAGGCTCCAGGAGAGGCGCGTGTTGAAAAGTTTTCCCATGTCGCGAGAGACGGCGAGCTCCATGCCCACGGAACCCTTTCCATTCTGCGAGCGGCTGCTCTTGTCGGTGATCGTGGCGGAGTAAGTATGCAGCGCGATGAAACCCGGCGATTCCTCGGCTTGCCGGGGGTAGAAGTACCGCCAGCCGTTCGTTTTTCCATCCGGCACGATCGGGATCGGAATCGTGAAACCGTCCGCATCAAACTTCGGGGTCCCATCCTCGTTACGCTCCACATCGATGATTCGCGAATCGGGAGCGACATCACCGTCGTGGTATCCCCGTGCGATATTCACGTCCGTCGCGCTGCCCGGGTTTTCCGTTCCCCTGATGGTCGCCTGACCGCTGAAAGAGGCCTTCCCCCCGCTCAGCGAGCGCATGCCGAAGCTCAGCGTGGTCTTCGGCTCGTAAATGAATTCGTCGAGATTACTGAAATCAGGGATGGGTTCGGGATCCCGTTGAGCGCGCAGTGTGCAAAGCCCGAGCGCAGCTAAAGTCAGAACAAGACGAAGTTGTTTCATGCAAGGAGGGTGCCAGCCTTGGACGTCGAGCCCCAAGGAATGTTTCGCGAAAGATTCGACGACCCCAAGGGGCGGCGTCAACGCGAGACTGCGACGATTCCCTCACCTACTCCCGGAACTCGTCGCGCTTCTTCGCCGCTTCCTTATCCGCGCGGAGTTCTTCCGCCACTTTCGGATCGGTCTTCGCCCTCGCTTCCCGATCGCGACGCTGCATCGCCCGAAGATCGTCCTCGCGCTGTTCCAACTCGCTCTCTTTTTCCTGCTGCGCCTGGACCTTGGCAAAGAGTTTGGCCTCGCTTTCGTCGAGGAACGTCTCGCGCTCACGAAGAGCGTGTTTGGCTTCCATCAAGCTCTTTTCCTGCTCCGCCAGGGTCTCGCGAAGCTGCTCGAGGGCGGCCTTCTCCGCAGGGGAAACCGAGGTGGGGGTGTCGCGCCGGGTCACCGAGACGAGTTTCTCACGCGCTCCCAGCAATGCCTCGGCCTCGGCGAGATCGCGTTCCCGATCAGTCAACCGGGATTCCGTCTCCGTCAT
>JBDSSU010000091.1:0-4619 GCA_039928635.1 Opitutaceae bacterium
GGCCGTCACGCGGGCGCGCGCCTCCTGCGCCTTGGCGCTGACATCGTCAGTCGTCGCGCGGAGCAGGGCTTCGGTGTCGCCCGCGAGGGCTATCAAATCGGCCAAGACGCGCTCGCGCGCGAGCCGGCTCCTGGCGCCGTCGCTGTCAGGGAAATGAGTTTCCATAGTTTATCCTGGGATCGCTGGCGGGAATTTCGCTTTGCGTTGCACGCCGCGTGCGGAGAGCTAGTCGCCCTCAGGGTTTCGCGTCGAGGAAGTTGTGCCGCGGGGGTGCTCGGGCGACTCGGCGGGCGGACGCAGATGAACCACGCGCTGGGGAAAGGGAATCTCGATGTTCACCTCGCGCAGCTTGCGCTCGATGGCGAAATTCAAATCGCTGCGGAAGCGCCGCGGGGTGTGGGCGAGCTCTGTGGTCCAGACCCCCAGCTCGAAGTTGAGCGCGCTGTCACCAAAGCCGCTGAAAAAAACCACCGGCTCCGGAGCGCTCAGCACGTGCGGATGCGCGCGGGCGACCTCCAGCAACGCGGCGCAAAGCTTGTCGGTATCCGTGCCATAGGCGACCCCGAGCGGGATGCGGATGCGTACCCGCGGATCGCCACAGCTCCAGTTCGTCACCGGGTTCGAGGTCAGTTCGAGGTTCGGCACGATGATCGAGATGTTGTCGTTGGTGACGACGGTCGTGCTGCGCAGGCTGATCTTGGTAACGTTGCCCGCCACGCCCGCGACCTCGATGCGATCGCCGACGGCGACCGGGCGCTCGGCCAGGAGCACCAGACCGCTCACAAAATTGGCCACGATGTTTTGCAGACCGAAACCGACACCGAGGCCGAGTGCTCCCGCGACCACGGCGAGCGAACTCAAATTGATGCCATAAACCGACAGCCCGATATAGAACCCGAGCAGAACGAAGATGTACCCGAATATCCGCGTGATCGCAAAGCGCAGCCCGGGGTCGAAATGCGTCCGGGCGAGAATCCGCCGCACCACCCACTGCCGCAGCAAGGAGTTCAAGACCAGTACGCCGATGATCCAGAAAACGAGCTCGGCCATTCCAAGAACCGTGACGTTCGCGTCCCCGAGTTTGAGGATCGGATAATTCAGCCAGCCACCGGGCGAAACCTGGGCGAGGAAGGCGAAGGCTTTTTCCGACATCAGATCAGAAGAAATGCCACCGACTGAAAGTGCAACGTCGCACCGGAGGCCGATCCCTGAACCCCGCCGCCGCGACGAAAGCCGGGCGTGTTGCCCGCAGAAACAAGCTGCCCTCCGCTCAGAGAGACCCCTCGTGGGGCAGACCTCCCGGTCCGATGCGATAAGCTGGCGTCGCCCCGTCGTGGGCCGCGACGAATTCCGCCACCCGGGAGGCGCGCCTGAGTGCGGCTGCGGGCTCCACGTGAGCTTGCAGCATCCCCGCCAGCAGCGACCCCAGAAACGCGTCGCCGGCCCCCACTGTGTCCCGCACCTCCACCCGCCGGCCATCCGCCCAGTGCCACTGCCCGTCCCACAGCATCCCCGCCCCGCGCGCGCCCGCCGTCACGCAGACGCGGGATAATTTCTTTCGCCGGGCGAAGAGCCGCGCCGCGCGAGCAAGTTCGTCCGGTGTCCGCGTGGGGAGCCGGACGATGCGCGTCAATTCCTCGTCGTTCAGTTTTACGAACTGGGCGTGCGCCAAGGCGAACGCGATCGCACCCTCCGGATCGAACGGGGCGCGAAGATTAAGATCGAGCACCCGCCGCGCCCCCGGCCACGCGGCAAACAGCCGCGAAAGCGCGCCCCGGTTGGACGCCTCCCGCAATGCCAGCGTGCCATACACGATCGCCGCCGGTGGCGTGCGCCGGAGCAATGCCGGCGGGGTCGGAATCAGGTCCCAGGCAACGTCGCTCGCAATCCGGTACGAGGGGATGCCCTGGCGATCCAGCGCAGCGCGCACGGTGCCGGTCGGCCGCCCGGCGAGGCGACCAATGAAACGGGTGTCGAGTTCCCAGCCGTGCATGCGCCGCAGCGCCTCGGTCCCGAGGAAATCTTTTCCGACGGCGCTGATCGGAAGCGCATTCAATCCGTGTCGCGACAGATGATACGCCGCATTCAGCGGTGCGCCGCCGAGAAAAAGCCCGCGCGGTAAAATGTCCCAAAGCGCCTCGCCGAAACAGGCGACGGTGACGGGTCGGAGCCGTTTTTTTGCGGGTGCTTTTAAAGGGAGCACGAGGAATTCGTTCGGCAAAGGCCGGGACCTATTCCTGGCCTTCCGAGGCGTCCGGCGTGAGATGCAGTTCCTGACACGCTCGCAGATACGCGGCCGCCGACCACGCCTGGTAGGCCTTACCCATCGGCCGGCCGGTGGTGCCGTGCACCCATTCGTTGAATTCCCACTCGTGGGTTTTTCCGAGCCGGTTCACCTGCGCGAGCTTCACGAGTTCGTTGCGCGCGATGTCGTTCAATCCGAGGCGGTGAATAAAACGCACCCACATCCCGCCCACGAAAGGCCAGATGCCTCCGTTGTGATAGTGATGCGGCAGATTGAGCAGATTGACCGTGTAGTAGGCCCGCCAGTCGGGATCGCCGGACTGCACTGCCGGGTAGAGATTCGCGACGGGCCAGGGATCACTCACGCCCACTCCCCACATGAAACGAAACGCGGTGCGGGCGCGATCGACGTCGATCACGTTGGTGAGAAACGCCAGCACGTTGCCGAGCACATCGCAGCGCCAGTTGAACGCGAACGGGGTGATCTCCGCGAGCAGGTATTGGGTGTCGCCGAGCGAAGACTGCCGGTCGGCGAAGGTCGTGATCGCCTTCGGATCGACCTGGGTCGAGGGCCAGAAGGAGGCCTTGATCTTTCCCGCGATCTGCTGCGACAACCGGAGATAGTCGGACGCCTTGTCAAATTCCCGCTGATACTCCAGCAGCCGGCCGAAACAAACGTTCGCCCGATACCACAGCACTTCGTCGTAGAGGACGTGATAGCTCCGGCCGAAGAGATCGGTCCAATCCCCCGCTTCCGGCACCTCGATCAAGCCGTCGTTGTTGCTGTCGTGCGCGCTCAGCCAGTCCATGATCCGCTGCAGGCGGTCGGCGTATTCCGCGAGCAGGGCGTTGTCGCCGGTGTGCGTTACGTAGTGATAGACGGCAATGATCAGCCAGAGTCCGCTGTCGATGGAGCAAATCCCGCCAACGCCCGCGTACTCGGGCGAGCGGTCGGCGATGCGCACGTTGGCCGGGACTTGGCCATTGACCGCCATCGCGTCGAGCAGCGTGCAAAGCGTGGCGCGCTGCGCCGTCCGAATGTCGGGGTCGTTCATCTCCACGGTCTGCACGACGGTGAAGCAACCGTCGCGCGCCCAGACGCTGTGATAGTTGGCGTCGGTCCCGGTGACTTCGTTGTCCGGCAGCGAGCAGGCGGAAAATCCCAGCGGCGTGATGTTTTTTCGCAGCGCGACGAGTGCCATTTCGTAACCCTTCGCGATGAGATCGCGATCCTCGGGACGGAGGGTTTGCAACGAATCGGGGCCGAACAACATTCCCCGCCACGCCGCCGCATCGCGCGGCCAGGGCGGGGTCGACTTCGGCAGCGGCACCGAGGGAATGACGCCAAAGTGTTTCAGCCCCTCCAGCACTCCATCCGCCATGATTTTCGTCGCGACGAAAACCGGCAGCTTCACGACGGCCTCGAAGAGTTCCGGCTGCGCATTCTCGACGACGATCCCCTTGATGCCGGGCAACAGAAACATGCCGGCGTCGTTGGCCGTGTCTCCCGCCACCAACACCTGTTCGAGCGGAATCGAGAGACGCCGGCAAAGCCACGCGAGCGCGTTGCCCTTGTCGGCGCGGCGCGGCAGCACATCGAGGTCGCGCAGGCTGGAATAAACCACGACGACATCCAGTCCCGCTTCTTTAAAACGGTCACGAAGCTCGTCGATCTTTTGCCGGTCCGCCCGATGCAGATACCAGCTGGATTTATAGGGATGCAGGAACTCCGGGGGTTGAAGTTCCACCCCGGGCATGGCGCGCATGATCGCCTCGACTTTGGCGAGGTCCCAACCTTCGCCAAATTGCGCGGTGAATTCCGGCACCACGCGTCGCTCGCGACCGTCGAACAACTCCGTGCCGACGCCGCCGATGATAAAATCCGCGACCGGCAACTTTCGCGCGGTGACGAACGTGAGGGTGTCATTCGCGATCCGACCGGAATTGAAAACGAGCAGCGGCCGACGCTCGGGATCAAGGGTTTCCCACGCGTGCTTGAAGCGCTGAGTCGACTCGGGATTCCCCAAAAGCGTTCCGTCGAGGTCGGCGGAAAATAAACGGATGGCAGGAGTGGAATCGCTCATGGGAAAAGTGGGGGTTGGTCCATCAAGAAATCGACCGGACCGATTCCGGCGTGGGCAGGGCATCCATCGCTGGCACTTCGGCGATCACACCGAAGTAGTGCAAACCCTCCAGCACTCCCGCGGCCATGGGGGACGGCGCGAAGAACACCCCCGGCATTTCCACCAATGAACGCAGTTCAGGCAGGGCGTTTTCGACGACAACGCCTTTGACCCCGTGCAATAAAAACATCTCGGCATCGCTCGCGGAGTCGCCCGCGACCAAGACATTCTCCAGCTGAATCTGCAGACGCC